>JADFOB010000023.1 GCA_022563055.1 Planctomycetota bacterium | reverse complement strand
GAACGGAACCAAATACCCGTAGCTGATGTTTTCCGTGTCCATAAAATCGTAGTAGAAGTCGATGTTCTCGGTCGGATCCGCCTCGGCACCGCTACTGGGGCAGATAAACTGCTTCACCGTCACGTCGCCGGAGCGCACCAACATCCAGAATGAGCGGGTGACGGACACCAGCGTACTCGCATTGCTGCCAAACGAAAAGCTCCGGAACTCGCGATCCACGCCGATGGGACCCCGACCGTCCGGATCCTGGATGTAGTCCACACGCTCGCCATCCGCATACTTGAGCGTTCGGTCGAACGGCGGGATCATCCACTTCTCATTGTTGTCGTTGGCATAGATCTTTGCCGAAGTTCCCACACCCTTGATGTTGGACTGGCACACCAGCCGCTTGCTCAACTCCCGAGCGCGGGACAAGCTCGGCAGCAGGATCGAGATCAGCAGGGCGATGATTGCAATCACCACCAGCAGCTCGATCAGCGTAAATCCCCGAATCCTCTTTCTCAATCCCATGGCAGTTTCTCCTGACAACAAACAACAGATACCAAAGGGTCGCAGCAAGAGCCGACTCCGCCTGGTATGGTTACAAATAAGACCGTTCGATCAGTCCAGGCGAACCAGCGCCGGATGCGCCCCATTACGCTACACGCTCAAATCAACTCTCCAGCCCATCCGGTTGCGATCTTGCGGGCCTACGCAACCCCCGCGACGCACCTGGAGAACCATTCCAGATCAAATGCCGGGACTCAACAGCGCTGAGACCGGCGCTACCGCTTGCGTGCTCGGTGAAAACGGATGCTTGCTCCTCGAGGATGCACTCCGCGGAGTCGTCCGGCAACCATGCGCCCTGCCGGAAACCCAGGCGCGCAATTTACCAGCGCTCGCCGAGGAGGGCAACCGTCATACCAGGTTGTTGGCTAAGTTCATCGCGGTGGGAGGATTCGTGCGGAGGGAAAACCGTAGGATATAGATGATAACAAAGCCGAACCAAACAGATCGAAAACTGCGACCAATCTCCCCAGCGCATTACTCGCCACCACGAGTTATTGGGCCACCCCAGGCACCGTTACGCTTATCTCCTTAAACTATACTCGGACTTTGGAGTCATGTCAATGCCGCCGTCCACCAAAATACGACGATCTGCCGAAAACTTGCCGATCGGGCATGGCGGACCCGGATTGCCCGGTTTGCGTAAGCGATGCCCGGCCGCCGTGGCATGGCTCCAATGTTCCGTTGCCGACGCTGTCATGGAAATCCAACGGAGCGGGATGTGTGCCACTGCTCGTGAACAGTGCTTTTCGTACACCCAACATAGTCCCGTCCGGTCCCGACGCGTTGGGGCGAAAGAGCAGTGGCACGCAAACCCGATTCGCACGTGACAAAGCACTAGGAAAGCTTACGCGAGATCACATCAATCCCGTGCGGAACCGCAATACCGAGCCCCTTGCGGTGGGCATCGGCGAGATAGGGCAGACGGCTCGCTGATTCCGCAACCGGGCTAAGTGCAGCCCGGTCCCGAATCTCATTGAGGATGGACAAGCCCACAGCATCGACGGCGACGGGGTCGAGCGATGCCAGGAGCAAACCCTCGTCGCTGATTGTCGTGGCCGTGGCGTCCGGACCCTTGTCATACACGACCCGGAGCGCGTCGACCAGACATAACCGCAGCTTATCGCGGATCTCGGGAAGAGCCACGATGTCCGCAATGAAAGGCGAACATCCGTGGTCGTGGTATCGCGCGGGATGTTTGACCAAGCCGTGTGACAAGTTCTTCAACGCCCCGGTCAAGCCCGCGATGTTGTGCGTCTTGAGATATGGCACGTCAACGATGGCTGTCACCTGTTTCAGCACCAAGGCCAACTGGTCTGACCCGCTGCCAAAAGCCGTCTCCTCCCGCTCGTAACCCATCCGAGGTGCTGCCGTCTTGTGTGGTGTCTTCAGGTCCAAAGGCGCCTCGATGCAAACGATCTGTTGTGGCTTGAACCCCGCCCGAACGATCGTATCAATCAAGATGGGGGCCACCGACCTGGTCGTCGCCAAAACGGCTTGTGCGGAACGGTTGAACTTGAGTCCCACCACATCGTCGGGCCTGAGCAGGGCTCGCCACGCATCGCCCAGGTTTTTCGTTTCGGTCAACGTTGTGAGTGTTTCTTCGAGCAGCTCCTCAAACATGGCTGGATGGACCGTCGGGCCTTTGACCGCATAGCGGGAGCGCGCGCGGACCACGCGGGATCGCGCCCTGCCGGCAGGCACGGTCAACTCCGACTCCGCCGCACCCGGCACCGCCGAACGCGCGAGACTCCCCGTCGCCAGGCAAACGCCTACGCCGAGGAACCCCCGTCTCGATAATGGTTCGTGATCGCCAAACATCTGTGCCGGTGTGCCGTCAATCCTAATGCCGGCGGTTATCCGCCGCGAGGATCGTACCTGTAGCGCCAGCTCCGACTGGAGGGGCGAGGCTCCTATTGTCACTCGTATCAGACAAGACGACCCGCCAGGAGGTTTGCCTTGCCGATGAGGCTTCTCACAACCCGCAAGAACCAAGCTGGTGCTCTGTCATGCTTGTTCCGACGAGTTGGCTGATCCCGTGTCGCCCACCCGCTCTCGGTGTAGCCCAGCCGCTCTCGGCTGGGCGTCTACCGCGCACAGCGGAGGGTCGCCGTGCCACACGGACCCTTTGCTGATTCATCGGGTGTTGAGGTGGCGGAAGTGAACCCTGCTCTCCAACGACCGACAACACCGGCGTAGTCAAAACCTACCCTACCGCTCCGCGCGGAAGAAACGGGGCAGCAGACACTTTCTTGTTAAAGCCGTGCTGCGTAGACGATGACTACCACTCTGCCGATGTGCGGCGTGCGCCGATCTCGAAGATGGACTGGGTCTTGAGGAGCGTGAGATCCTCGGGGAACGCATGGTACGCGTGGACGTGAAACTCGTGATCGCGGGCGTCAAAGTCCACGAACGTGAAGGGCGCGAGCCCGTCATGCGTCCACTCGTCAAAGGGGACAAACATCCCGCGATCCTGGGCATAGTGCACGTAGTCGCGGTGATTGGTGGGAAAGAGCTGGGGCGTCATCCGCTCGACCTGGGTCGAGAGAATGTATTTCAGCCCTCCGCCAAAGGACTGGGCGTGGTCACGTTCGCCACGGAAGCGAAAGGACGTCGCCAAGCCCGCCTTGGGAAGAAGCTCGTTCTCCTCCGTGATGATCTCGGTCAGGATCTGGTCCCCGCACTGAACCGTGACCACATGGGCGAGCCCCGTGACCCAGATTTCCGCCTGATATCTGGCTTGGGAAATCCGCTTCACACGGTTGATGTGGAAGAGTTCGGGGTGCACGGCTCGCTGATACAGGAAGAACTGCAAGTCCTCGACGCGTTGTTGGGTTTGTCCTCGCTCCACGTTCACCTCGGCTGTACCAATACACAAAAAACCACGTACTCGAATTATAGGTGGTACCAGCCCTAAATCCATGGATTTCTTGCGATCCCGACGGTTTTCTACAATTCGATTGTTCTGCGCACTGATAATTGATGTTATCGGACTCTAAGCGCCGGTTGGCACATTACCGAGCCTGTGACGATCAACTGTCCGGACCCGCGGTCGAGAAGATTCACAGGCCAAAACGGTGGACGTACCCAGCGCGCTGTTGCTGTCGGGGGCCACAGCGCTATAATCCGAACCACCATGAGTCGAAGGGCTTGCCTGATCCTGATCGTGTGCTTCGCACCGACCGTCTTCGGACGGATATCCAGTGTGGCACTAATCGAACTGCGCGCTACTGCTTGCGCCGGCGAGACTGTTGCGGAGGGCATATCCGAAGAGCAACTACCGGGTGAAGACCAGGAAGAACCGGACGGATCGCCGTCGGATCGGGGTCTTGAGCCACCGGCGGTGCCGCTCCAAAATGTGGAGCGCACCACATGGAGCCTCTCACTCTGTAAACCCGTCGTGCGGGTGGGTAAAGCACTGATAACGCGCGTGTCCCAACCTACGCCCGTGATGGATCGCGCGACGCGGGTTCTTAGAGAGTCTCGCTGCGTGACGACTTCTCTGGCCGTTGTCGCTTCCCTGATCCGATCGCACGCACCACCCTTACACCTTCCGTAGTCCGGTCGACATCCGGACTAAATCTCTCGCGCCGTTATTCTTGAAATCCGCTACTGTTGAAAACCTGTTGCTATGCGCGGTGGGAACCCTGGCACTGACACCGGCCCATGGAGCGGTCGGTGATGGAGATAGTCGATGAGTGATCCGAATCGTCTGATGAAATGGCTGTTGGTGATTGGGCTGGTCGTCCTTTCACTTTTTACTTTGCGGGACCCCCGCAAGACTCTCAAGGGCGGAATCGACCTGGTGGGCGGCACAAGCCTGCTGCTGGAAATCGATACGACCGGACTCGATCGATCCCAGCAGAGTGGCCTGGCGACGAAGGTTATGGAGGTTCTCAAGGATCGTGTGGATCCGAAAGGACAGTTGAACCTGGAATGGCGTCCGGTGGGAAACACGCGCCTCGAGGTCCGCATGCCGCG
Organism: Planctomycetota bacterium; assembly: GCA_022563055.1. Next base: position 5,184 of record JADFOB010000023.1, on the reverse strand, counting down.
CCCGCCCCGCAAAGCGCTGGAGCGGCGCGACGCCAAAGAGGCGGCCCTTGACACATTAGCTGCCAAAAACCTCAAGCGGTTTGATGTCGAGGAGGCGTTGCACACGGATCCCGAGCGGCGCGACGCGACGCTGGCGGCGTTGGTACGCGGTGTATCCGAGCGAGTTGCGTTGCTCGATAGCCTTAAGAAGGCCTACGACAAGCACACAGCCGCGGAGTCCAGCGAGGAAGGCGAAGGGATCGACGCGGCATCCGACGCCTACGAGGAGGCCATGGCGAACCTGTTGGCTACGAACCTCCGGATCAACCGCTTGCTGGATGTTCTGGCGCTGGGACCGGGCGACAAGCGAGCGGCGGAGCTCGAGAAGCTAATCGGCGAGTTTCCGTCCTTCGACGCCGGTTCGATGGCGGATCCAGACGGCAAGCAGATCACGCGGGCAGTGGAAGCCTATGACGCATGGGCCTCGGATAAGGCCGATCTCGAGGATCCTTCGGACCTCAAGCGCCGAATCAAGGGTGCGGGCGTGCTCGAGTTTCGGATTCTGGCGGAGCGCGACGCCAGTTCGCCGTCCAACCTGTTGGATCCCAAGATCGTGGGCTCTGCCGCAATCAGCCGGTACAGCGACACCCTGGCGAAGCGCGGTCCCCGACCGCAACCGGGTGATCGCTACGCCTGGTTCCGCATCGAGGATCCGCTGAAGTTCTGCCGCGCTTCGAGCCTCGAGGAACTCGAGCGGCGTAAGGATGATCCCGGATCGCCGATCATCGAGGAGTACGCCGGGCAATACTACGTGCTTGCTCACGAGTCGCCGCGGAACAAGATGCTCCGCAGCACGGCCGATCGAAAGTGGAAGCTCAAGGCGGCCTACCCCGATCGCGATCCCCTCACCGGCGAGAACCTCGTGAGCTTCGCGTTGGACCCGCGTGGCGGGCAACTCTTCGGGGAGCTGACCGGTGCGAACATCAAAAAAGAACTGTGCATCATGCTCGACAACGCGGCCATGTCCTACGCCACGATCAACGAGCGGATCACCGAGCGCTGTCAGATCAGCGGCAGTTTCACGCTGGAGCGGGTTCAGAACCTTGTCCGGACCCTTGATGCGGGTTCCCTCCCTGCCCGGGTGAAAGAGGAACCGCTGATGGAGAAGACCATCGGCCCGAGCTTGGGGGAGACGAACCGGCGGAAGGGTATCACCGCCGCCGCCTGGGCGGCGATCGCCGTGGGGGTCTTCGTGCTCTTCTACTATGGGATCGCCGCCGGGGGGATGGCCAACCTGGCGCTGGCGATGAACCTGCTGTTTGTGCTCGCAGTGATGGCGCTGTTGCAAGCCACCTTCACGCTTCCGGGCATCGCGGGTTTGATCCTGACAGTCGGCATGGCCATCGACGCCAACGTCCTGATCTTTGAGCGGATCCGCGAAGAGCGCGCCCGGGGCGTGGTCTTCAAGAAGGCGTTGAACGCCGGTTATGACAAGGCGTTCTCAACCATCATGGATGCCAACCTGACGACACTGCTGACCTGCATCATCCTCGGTTTCGTCGGCAGCGAAGAGGTCAAGGGATTCGCCATCACGCTGGGTATCGGCATCGTCTCGAGCCTGTTCACATCGCTGTTCGTCACGCGTCTGGCCTTCAACACGCTGATTTTCAAAGGCTGGCTCAAGGATCTGTCGATGCGCTCGATGATCGGTGTGCCGAACATTGACTGGTTGGGCATGAGGGCCAAGTTCTGGCCGTTCTCCATCGTGGCGGTCGTACTGGGCGCGGGGGTGTTCGTGGGGATGAGCACCCTCAACAAGGAAGCTGTGTACGACATTGAGTTCCTGGGCGGAACGGGTGTCCAGATCGATCTGAAACCGGGGATCGAACTGACGGATGAAGAGGTGACGCACCTCGTGACCGGAGATGGCGCGGGAAGCGAACGATCGGTGGTCGATTGGCTCGAAGACGCGGCGGAAGGTCTTCGGACCGCGCAAGCGGCTCTGGGTTCCACGCCGCGTCATTTCGCTCTGACCTCCGTGGACGGGAGCCTCACGGGTGACGAGCTCGGCGTGCTGATGCAGAAAACACTGGAAGATGATCTGGAGCGCGACGGAGTTCGCACCGTGGACGATCGTACGGCGGAGTTCGAGAGCAAACCTGGAGCGTTGACCCTCGAGAGCTTCTCTCAGGCCGTGCAGCGAGCCGCTGACGAAACAGAGGACGCGGCGCTTCGCCTGCGCAGCGCACGCGTACAGACGGTGGCCGACTTGGAGGCGAGCGACGACGTAGGCCTGTCGTTCGAGGTCGTCACCATCGAGACCAATCGCAGGCTGGTCCAGGCGGCGATCCTGGCGACGATGGGCGATCAGCTCGTGGTCCAACAGGCGATCAAGTTCAAGACCGTCCAAGACGAGGAATTCCTCCGTGAGCCGTTCTTCGTCGTCAAGGTAAACGACAAATACCTGCGTGACGTCATCGGGGGCGACGCGGCGTTTGACGTGCGACGATTCCGCGGCGGCGTCGCGGTCCAGGTTGACCTTGACGAAAGCGAAGAGGCTGTGACCGTCACGGAACTGGAGCGGAGGCTCCGCGAGATCGTGCTACAGGTCGACGCCGACCACTACCGGAGCCGCGAGACAGCCATCTTCCCGCTTGGCGACGGCGCGGCGGCGACGGGCTATAAGCGGTTCGCTATCCTGGCTGTCGATGAGGCGGTCCAGTTCGAGGATGTCGGCGAGGATCTCTGGAAGGATGCGCTCGCCAAACCCCACGCGGAACAGGTCAACGCGGCGCTGAGCAGTGAGAAATCGCTCTCCAAGGTAATCCAATTTGCCCCCCAAGTCGCGGGGCAGGCGAGGTACGAGGCGGTCTTTTCCATCATTCTTGCGCTCGCTGCCATTGTCGTCTACCTGTCGCTACGTTTCGGTACAAAAGAGTATGGGCTTGCGGCGATCGTCGCGCTGGTTCACGACGTTTCCATCACATTGGGCTTGGTCGCGATGAGCCGCTTTGTAGCCGGGACGTTCCTCGGAGACGCGCTGCTGATCGACGCGTTCCGGGTCGACCTGCCGATGATCGCCGCGATCCTGACGGTCATCGGGTATAGCCTCAACGACACGATTGTGGTGTTCGACCGGATCCGCGAGAACCGCGGAAGAATTGGTAAGCTCTCGGCGGGAATGATCAACAACAGCATCAACCAGACACTGTCGCGCACGTTGCTGACGTCGATCACGACGTTCCTCGCGGTGGTCATCCTATACATCTTTGGCGGTGCGGGCCTCCACGGATTCAGCTTCGCGCTGATGATCGGTGTGATCGTTGGAACCTACAGCTCCATCGGGATCGCGACGCCGCTGTTGTATCGTCCACAGCTTCTGCGCAACGTCGTGACGGTAATCGTCGCGCTGGCGCTCATCGGCATCACGCACCTGGCGTTCGAGGATCAGACGGTTGAGCTGGTGATCTCAGCCTTGATCGCCATCGCGTGCATCGGCGCACTGATCCGTTCAAGGGGTGGACTCGGCGCGGGACAACCGGTCGGAGCGTAGCGGGCCGCCCAAGAAGTAGCGGCCGCCCCCCGTGGCGGCCGTAGGAGTGCGAACAAGCCTCGGCGCTCCACGTCGGTCACGGGAGGGTTCGGCGCGCCGGGACCGCATCGCGCGGGTCCGACGCCCGCCACCCGGAAGAAAACTCGCCACGCGGCGGTTTCGATGCCGGCGAGACTCCGATAAACTTGCGTGGCGAAACTGCGGTCCCAGATCTTGTGACGGACGCCCGTGATGCAGCGATGTCGAAATACGAGCGTTGCCTTCCTTGGCGTCATCGTACCGATGATCGCGGGGATCGTTCCCTGCCTGGGTTTCTTTGCCGATCAGGCGTCACCACCGGATCAAACGGCGGAGCTGCGTCCGGGGGAAACCGGTTTGCCCCAACTCCGGCTCGCGGCGATCCCGGATTATGAAGACGATGATGCCTTTGTCGCTTCCTTCGCGGCTCGTGCTCGTGAGCTGGTTCATCGATCGGAGCAGGCGCCCAACGCCCGCACACGCGTCGACCTTCTCTTGGCCGCGGCCAACCTCATCCTTGCCCGCGAGCTCGAGCCGGCCTGTTCCCGGAAACTCCTGCGACTTCGCCACGAGGCTAAACCACCTGATCCGACCAGGCTCACACGGAGCATCGACCACGCATCGGAGCTTCTGGACCGTGCGGGCAAGGCGATGGACGCGGCGGTGGGTGAAAAAGAATCGAGCGATTCGCCCGCCGCGGATTGGACCGATGAAACGCGACGACTAACCGCTCTCAACGCATTCGCGGCCGGCCTTCGAGCCTACCTGCTGCCCGGTGACGGTCCCGAAGCGTCACGCAGAGCTCGCCGCAGTGCCTCGCAACTATCCGTGTTGCTCGACGATGAGAATCCGCGGATCGTGGCGGCTGCCACGCTGTGGCACGCGTGTCTTCGAGGCGGCGAGGCGGACGTGGGACCGGCCCTGTCCGTGCTCGACCACGCCCTCTCCGAACCGCAACGTCATTCCATGCCCTACGCGCTGTTTGCGCGGCTCCTTCGATGTCGGCTTGTCGCGAAACGTGGTTCCGCGGTGACTGCGCTTGCGCTGCTGGTCCAGATGGAAGACCTCCGCGACGAGTGGCTCACGGACGACGCCCATCGTGGCGACGCACTCCGGGCCATCACGCTGACCCAAGCACAAATCCTTTCCGACTGGCACGACGCAATGCCACCCAGCGCGAATGGCCCGGAACGCCTGTGGTGTGCCAAACGTGTGGCAGCACTGCGTGCGGAGCGATTCAACGACGAGACCAGCGTGTTCCGGCTGGGAATCGCGATTCCCATCATCGCTCCCGAACCCGAGTCCGCCCAAAGCACCACGTCGACACCCGCCGCACGCCCTTGATTCCTCGATGCGTTGCCTCCGTTGGGCTGATAAGCCCAGTTATCGAACCCAACTGGACACCCTGCACCGGTCGGACGGAAACCCGCTTGGGGGCGGGGCTGCGGTGCGTGCCCATAACGTCAGTTTCAAAATGATGTTACATCTGTTATGCGCGCGAAACGTGGCGACCGGTCGGGATGGCACGCCGCGTGCCTCATTGTGAACATTGAAGGGTGAGGGGGCCAGGAAACGCTCCGGATCGGGGGGGACCGGCACGAGGTTCCGGTCCGCTTCTATGCCAGCGGACCGGA
>JADFOB010000277.1 GCA_022563055.1 Planctomycetota bacterium | reverse complement strand
CGGACGGTCATGGCGGTCACGTCGGGTTCGCGGTCGTGCAGTTGCTCCTGCAGAACGGTCAGGTCGTGGAAGTGGCCGCGGAGCGCCGCGTCGCGCGCGTCAAGCTCGTTTTCGGCCTCGGATTCATCTTGCTTGGGTTCATCGCCTTCGTCGGCAAATTCGGATGGGGAAATGTTCAGTCGCTTCCAGGCTTCGGTGATGCCCTTACGCAGCGAGTCCAGCTCAGAGCCGATCGCCACGGCGTCACTGGTAAGATTGACCGGCCCGTTCGCGTTCCCATGCGCACCGTTTCCGCGGTCGCCTGAACCGAGTCGGTCTTGTACGATTCGATCCGGGTTGGCGCAGGATGATTCCAGCGCTGACGGTTCCGCATCCGACGTGCGCGTCTCCGCTGCGCCCACACCCCCGACGCATAGCGAAAACGGTCCAAGCCGCATCCGATCGCCGCGCCGAAGCCTGGCCATCGCGGTCGGCTCGCCGTTCAACAGGATCCCGTCGACTCCGCCGAGATTAAAGAACGCGAGGTCGGAGTCGAAACGGAACAACACGGCGTGCCGGCTTGATATCGTCTCGTGATCGAGATGCACGAACGCCGATCGGTGACGACCGACGAGCGCCACCGCATCGTGAATCAGCCAGGTCCGATCGGTATGAACGAACGTCAGAGAGACGGGGTCACGGAACGTGGTCGGATCCGTATAGGTGTTTCCACACCCGGAATCGTCCGAGTCCAACTGCGGTGACTTGATCGCCACCTGGATCTTCGTATCACCCAAAGTGATGACATCGCCATCGCTGAGCACGGTCAGGCCGATGCGCACGGTGTTGCAAAGTGTCCCCGCGCTCGTGTGCAGATCTTTGAGAAGCACTTCACGTCCGGTATTGACGATCACGCAGTGCGCCGCGCTCATGTCGCGACCGTGCAGGAGAATATGCGCCGGACGGCGCGAACCGATCAACGTACACGGACGGCGAAGATTCCATGTCTTTTGCACGGCCGACCCGGGACCGGCTGTCACACGGACGCGAGGCGCATCATCCGGAAGGACCAGTTCTCGACCATGTTGCGATACTGCTTTGCGACGTTCACGTCGATCTTCGCACCGGGGAACTCGGCCATGATCGTCGAGGCCACATTCTTGAGGAGCTTTGCCTGTTCCTTGAGCTCGGCTGTGACGAAACTGCGAAGCAGGATCTTGATCTTCACCTCCGGCGCGCCGCCCTCGATGATGTAAGGATGGAGGAATCCGTCGCGCCCGCATGTCGTCTCCGGCGACAACCGCTGCCAGGGCATCCGCGTGATGAACAACCCAGCCAGGCGAACCGCGTTGATCATTACGTCCTTGGCGAAACCGGGGTGGATGTTCTTTCCGGTAAGCGTCACGGTCGCCAGATCGGCGGAGAAGGTTTCGTTCTCGACACCACCCTGGGCCTCGCCGTCAAGCGTGTAGGCACAGACCGCGTTGATCTTCTTGATGTTCAGCTTCTTACAGCCCAGACCGATCTCCTCATCACAGGTGAAGATCACCCGGATGGGGCCGTGCTTGATGCGTCGGTTAGCCAGCAACGCAGCAGCGGCCGTCATGATGGTGGCGATTCCGGCTTTGTCATCCGCGCCGAGAAGGGTCGTGCCATCCGTCGTGATAAGTGTCTTACCCTTGAGCTGGGCCATTCCTTTCGTCTCAGACGTTAGGATGACCTTGGTCTTGTCGCCGGGGAGCTTAATGTCCTTACCGTTGTAGTTCTTCACGATCTGCGGCTTGACGTTCTTGCCCGAGGCTTCGGGCGACGTGTCCTTGTGAGAGAGCCACGCGATCGTCGCAGCGCCGGGAACGTTGCCGGGGATGGTTCCCATGACGATTCCCCAGCGATCCATCGTCACGTCCTCGAGCCCGAGCTCTTTCATCTCCGCCACGAGCATCCGGCCAAGCTCGAACTGCCCCTCCGAGCTGGGATACTTGTCCGTATCCTCGACGGCGGTGGTGTCAACCTTCACGTACCGGCAGAACCGATCAAGCAGCGTATCCATCAATGCATCTCCCTTTGGAAGCAACCGTTTCAACAACCTAGTTTGGAACCGCGCGGGACAAGCAAAGGACATTGTCCCCTCGACCGCGTATCCTGGTTTGGAGTCATCGTCCGCGCAAACACACCAGCATCAGAGCCCCGAGCGTGAGCGACGGGTTTGTGGTGCGGCGTGTCACGGAGCGATGATAGGTGGTTGGGCTCACCACCACAACCTGGCGCTGCCCCACGGCGGCTGATTGGTCCGCATCAGGTTTGCGAATGGATTTCCCAACCGAGCCCTGAGCGCAAGCGACGGGTTCTGCCAGCGCCCCGCAGCGCGCAAGTGGTCTGGCGAAACCCGCACAAGCCAGCTACGATCCTCAGCGACGGATTGAAATGGTTCTTTCGGCTCGTGGTCATACCGACGCCGGCGGTGAGTGAGCCGCACGGTTCGTCGAACCTACGCCGGATGTGCAGACCTTCGGAGATCTATCCAGTTCC
>JADFOB010000276.1 GCA_022563055.1 Planctomycetota bacterium | reverse complement strand
ACAAGAAGGCTCTGGATACCATGTACGAGTTGGGCGATGAATGGGTCGTCTGCACCGTTGGCGACTCCCAGGAGGAACCCCAAGAACACGCCAGCCTCCCGGCGGCCACCCTTCGTGGAGGAACCCGATGAATCGCTTTCGCTTTAGCAGACGTCGTTCCGAGACGCCCACTGTCGTAGGGCAGGTCGTTGCCCCGACTTGTCGGGGCGTTGACCTGCCATTGGGCGGGAAGGCAGGTGAACATTCCGCCTTCGGTGGAATAACCACCTGCCCTACGATGCTAACGCTGTCCCTGTTGGCGCTGACTACCGTGCTTGTGCACGGTTCGCCGGCGTGGGCGGCACCACGGGCAGACGGCGGCGCGGTCGATCTGAACATCTCCGCCGCCCGATTCCCCGGCGAGGATGCGATCATCCTGCGGTGGGAACAGCACTGGACGTTGGAGAAGGACGGCACGGTTCATCGCCGGGATCATCGCTGGGTCAAGCTCCTCAACTCCCGGCCCATCCGCCGTTACGCAGACCCACGGGTCGACTTCGTGAGTGGAGAAGAGAAGCTGATTATCCACACGGCTCAGACTCATCTACCGGATGGGACGATCCTCCCCGTGCCGGATTATTCTTTCAACGCGTCAGCGCCCGGCGATGTCGGCAGGTGGCCTCGGTACGCCGACTGGCAGCAGAAAGTCATTTCGTTCAGTGGGATCGAGGATGGCGCGGTGGTCGAACTGGACTATGAAGTGGTCACGCCACCCGGCGTACTGCCGTGGATCCAAGCCGATCTCCGCCTCCACGGAGCGGATCCGACTGTCGAACGCGTGGTTCGCGTGACGGTGCCCAAGGGCACGATTCTGCATCATCGCGTGGATGGGGTGGAGCCACAGACGATACCCGCAACCGAGGCGGACCGCGACGGTGCGATCACCTACGCGTGGACGTTTAAGGATCTTGCGAGCGGTCGCGGTGAACCGCAATCGCTGCCCTGGCAGCAGCGATGCGGACGACTGCGCTTCACAACCTGCCCCAACGCGACGACATGGGTGGCGACCATGTTGCAGGCAGCGCAGCGGGGGTTTCAAGCCTGTGGCCCGATCGAACGTTTCGGGAAGTCGGTCGTCAAGGAAGAACGCGAATCCCGCGAGGTGATTCGCCTGATCGCCAAGAAGCTGAAGGACTCCTTCAATCACGTCCGGTCCTGGAAGGCCAGGCGTTCGCTCCAGTGCCGCACGGCGGAGGAAGTCCTGCGAGCCAACTACGGCAACGATCTGGAAGGGGCGGCCCTGTTGGCGTCCACCCTGCGCTCGCTGGGCGTGTCGGTGTCACTGGCGGTGGCGGTGAACGCGACGACGTGGGATGAGGAGGTTCCGACTTCCTCAGGTTTCGCCGGTCTGGTCGCCGTCGTCGAGCTTCCCGACGAGACGGTCTATGTGCATCCGCCCCACGGCGTGATCCACAATCCAGGAAGCTGGGGCCGGCATCGCCTGTTGAGCGTGGACAACGCCGGGAATAAGGGAACCGCCCGACTGAAAGAGACCTACATCCGCGCACGCGGCGAGCGAATGCGGAGCGAGCTGCACGTCTCGGCGAAGATCGCGGTCGACAAGGAGGCGAAGGCCACCGGCGAACTGCGGATTCGCCTGACCGGTGCCTTCTTCGATCCAACCGCTCTGGACACAGCCGATGCCCAGAAGGCTTTCCTCAAGGGTATCGTCCAGCGCGTCCTGTCCGGTTTCACGTTGGAGAGTCATTCCGTCGTTACTCTCTCGGAAGACCTGTTTCGCGCGACAGTAAACGTCTCGACGAGCGAAGGCATCCATGAAGTCGGGGGTCAGCACGTGCTTCGATTCTCAGAGGGACCGGCCTTCCTGAAAGATTTCCCGCTACCGCTGGGTCGTTCACACCGCCGAACAGTTGTCGACGTCGGTGCGCCCTTTGTGGAACGGGTCGATCTGACGGTTGAGCTCCCCGACGGCTTCGAGCTGTCCGTCGTACCGCAAACGCTTCCAACCGTCGAAGGTGAATGGGGCGCAGCCAGCCAGGAAGTCGAGATCGACGGACGGACAATTACGATCCGTCGCACGATCGACATTCGGACCGATCGGATCGATCCCGATGACTTCACCACGTTGCGAGAGGCCATCAACCGCTTGCGAACCACGCAAAGCCTGCTCCTCGCGTTCCGCAAGAAGTAGCCGCGAGGCATGGTCACCGGCAGTGCTTGCCACCCTTTGCTTGCACGTGTGTAAGAGCGTGTTTAATAAGGGAGGGCGAGGCTCCCGCCGAGCCGCGTATGGAACCGGGACCGGGGCTCAGCAGGAGCTTCGCCCTCCCAAACCTGCTTCCCGCGGCGCGGCCCTCAACCCACGGATTCCGTGGGAGAACCAAAAGAAAAGGCATCAGGGAAGCAGGGAAGAGGCAAGAGAACTTGTTGCCTCTTGTCTGACTCAAGCCCTCTTTCCCAAACCACCCCCAGGCAGTTCTTTGCGCGAGCATCCCTTCTTGGTATCGTGG
>JADFOB010000275.1 GCA_022563055.1 Planctomycetota bacterium | reverse complement strand
TGCCATTGAGCATGATCGCATTGATGAACTTCGAGACCAGCTTGGACTGGTAGCGCGGATCGGGCTTGAGCGTCTGAGCGGACTTGGTCCAGCGTTTGTATCCCATGATTCGTCGTCCTCGTCGCCGATGCGACGGCCGGGCTCGGGCGGCGGTGCGGTCCGAGGCGCGGCCGGCTTGCGGCTATTTCTTGCGTTTCACGCCGTACTTGCTGCGGCTCTGGTTACGCAGACGACCTTCCTTGTCGCCCTCGACACCGGACGTATCCAGCGCCCCGCGAACGATATGGTATCGCACACCGGGCAGATCGCGCACTCGGCCGCCACGCACCAGGACGATCGAGTGTTCCTGGAGGTTGTGATCGATACCGGGAATGTAAGCTGTGACCTCCTTGCCGTTGGTCAGGCGAACACGGGCCACCTTTCGCAGCGCGGAGTTGGGCTTCTTGGGTGTCTGCGTCTTGACAAGCAGGCAGACCGCCCGGCGCTGCGGGCATTGGTCCAAATCGCGCACCTTGGACTTCTTGACGGCCTTCTTTCGACCGAAGCGTACTAGCTGATTGATCGTTGGCATTGTTTTCCTCTAACGGCCATGCTTATGGGTGCCCGCCCTTGCAAAAGCACCATGCGACACCGTGCGTTATGCGTCCTGCGTCGCCGCTCCACCGACATTCACGTCCGTGGCCGGGCTGACGGCGTCGACACCGGGTACAGGCGACGAGGATTGCGCCGCCGCCGCCACAAGCGCCGCGAACGCATCAGGCGTCGTCGGAAGCGCAAGATCGCCAACCGACGGCGTCACCGACTCGACGGCCATACCCGCCGGGACGTCGACTTCAACCGGCATAGGTTCACCAATCTGCTTGACGCGCAGTCGCTGGTAGCGCGTGAACCCCGTACCGGCTGGGATCAGATGCCCCAGTATGACGTTTTCCTTCAAACCTCGCAACTCGTCGGTCATGCCGGCCAGGGCTGCCTCGGTCAACACCTTGGTCGTTTCCTGGAATGACGCCGACGAGATGAACGACTCGCTGGACAAGCTCGCTTTGGTAATCCCCAGCAAGAGCGTGGTTGCCGCTGCGGGCTTGGGTTTCTTCCCCTTTGCAGGTTCGCCTCCGGCGGCGTCCGCCACCTCATTGGCCTCGACCAGCTCCGTCTTGAGCAGGATCTGCCCCACGGTGAGCTTGGTGTCGCCGGGATTGGATATGGCGATGCTCTTGGCCAGGCGCGCGTTCTCGCGCCGGAAGCGGAACTTGTCCACCACCTCGCCGGGCAGGAAGGCGGAATCGCCGGGTTGCTCGATTTTCACCTTCCGAAGCATCTGCGCCAGAATCACCTCGAGGTGCTTGTCGTTGATACCGACATTCTGGCTCCGGTAGACCGCCTGGACCTCCCAGAGCAGGTATTTGTGAAGTGCCTCGTCTCCCTTGATTCGCAGGATGTCGTGAGGAATCAGGGGACCGTCGATCAGCGGATCACCCGCTTCCACGGTATCCCCGGCGTGCACGAGCAAGTGTTTGTCCTGCGGTACGTGGTGTTCCTTCTCCAATCCACTTTCACTGCCGACCACGATGGTCATTTTGCCGCGCCGCTTGTCGGCGCGGATTCCGACGTTGCCGGAAATCTCCGCCATCACAGCCGGCTCTTTCGGGCGCCGTGCCTCGAAGAGCTCGGTCACGCGCGGAAGACCACCGGTAATGTCCTGCGTACCGCTCATCCCCCGCGGCTGCCGTGCGATAAGCACTCCCGGCTGAATCTCCTGCCCCTCCTCCACTTCGATCCGCGCTTTGGCGGGGAGGTAATGGTAGTCGAGGACGTCACCGTCCTTGCCCTCGATGACGATCTGCGGATGCTTCTCGCCCTTATGCTCCACGACGACGAACCGCTCGCTACCGCCCTCGCGTTCGAGCCGGACCGTCTCCCCCTCGGCCACGTCCTGGAACCGAATGAACCCGCCGACTTCCGCCAGGATGGGCGTCAGATGCGGATCCCATTCGCACAGCACGTCTTTACGCGACACCGCCTGCCCGTCCTTGACTTTGAGGACGGCTCCGTAAGGCACTTTATCTCGTGAGAGTTCCCGACCCTTGTCGTCGACGATCAGAATCTCGCCATTGCGTTTGAGCACGACGATCTGTTTCGTACCGTCCGCGATACGGACGGGGACCGGGTTGAGATCCTGATACTGAATGATGCCCTTTTGCCCCGCCCTCAGCGTGTTTTCCAGAGCAGCCTTCTGGGCCACACCGCCTGTGTGGAATGTACGCATCGTCAACTGGGTTCCCGGTTCACCGATTGATTGAGCGGCGATAATGCCGACGGCCATCCCCTCCTCGACCAGGCGACCCGTGGACATATCCTGTCCATAGCACCGGGCACACATCCCGCGCGGGCTCTCGCAGGTCAGGGGGCTCCGGACGCGGATCATGTCAAGCCCGAGCTCCTCGATCTTCTCCGCGACCTCTTTGGTGATGATCTGGTTTTCTCTGACAATCAGCTTGTCGGTGCCCGGGTTCC
>JADFOB010000274.1 GCA_022563055.1 Planctomycetota bacterium | reverse complement strand
TTATCCAGCAACGTACCGCAGAACGCCGGCTCGGTATCGCTTTTTTGGGTGATCTTGTAAGCCTCGGGGCTTAGTTTGGACGCCAATGCTTCCACGCGGTCGCGGTCCAGCGCCGTAACGTCATAACCGGATTTGGAATACTGGATAGCCATGTTGTCTCCTCGCACCTTGCGCGACCGCTGGTTCTGCGCACCGCGCTCGCCTGCACCGGACCCCGCCCGCGACGGACTCGGATTGCAACCAGCCGCAACGATAAGCAGCGCCGCATACGCCCCGACCCTAACTCCTCTGCTCAAACTCAACATCAGATTCTCCCAACCAATACCGGAACCCGCCCAATCGTTGCCCGTTGACACCGTGTCCGGAAAGGGTTCTTGGGCGTGTCGCGCAGGCTAAAGCCCGCGGCTCGGCGCGGAGGGAACTGGACGGTCCGGCTCCGCGCCAGGCGAGCATGGAACAGGGTCCGGTGCTCCGTTGACTTCCCGTGCATCGTCATGGCGGCGTTGGCGGAGTTCTACAGCTCCGATTCCTTCCGGCCTACGGGGCGCGACGGACCGAGCAGATCGGCCACGTTGGGCTGCTCCAGAATGAACTTGGCATTGATCGAGCGATCGTTGCAAAGATGGTACAGTGCCCGAACGACAGCGCCGTAATCCAATCCCAAACCCAACATCTCGTCGTTGCCGTCCACCTCCGCCGTGCCGCCCAGGAGCTTGATCAGGCTGGCCAGGTCATAGGAAACGGGTATGGCCGGCGACGTGCGCCCAGTCGATGTCACGCGCCGCACGACGGTCATCGTCTCGTCGTCCTCCCGCGCGTTGATCGTGATGCTATGATCGGGGGCGGCATAGAACAGCGGCGGTGTGCAGTGCAGCGCGTCGCCGAACAAGGCGATGCGCCGCGTCGTCGAGCGTTTCGCGTAGATGAGGTTGGATTTGCTGGACGGCACGCGCGTGAGCACAAAGTTACCCTTTCCGATCGGGACGCTGTCGATGATCGGATCCCCACGGAGGACCAACGCTTCGTAGGCGGCGATCTGGACCCTCGGATCCGGGTCGTTGAGCAGGCCGCGCAGCGCCGCCGCCGCCCCGGCCATCCCTCGGGCTTCACAGAGTGCGGTAATCGCACGGAAGCGGTATTGACTGGCGGGGTTCGCTGCGTGCGCCGCGACGACGTCGGACGCCAGGTGGTCGCCCAGGCGCAATCCCGCAACACCGGCGCAAAAGCTCACAAAGCCCTTGGTGTGGCCGTAGAGATCCGTCAGCATGGGCAACGCGGTTCGGCCCAGACCCTCGAAACACAGCGCGATGTCCGCGTGGGGTGCGTCGGGGTGGAGGATTTCTTGCGACAGTTTCTTGGTCCGCACGGCATCGAGCCCTGGGTTGCGCGTGTGGTAAAGGTGACGCACCAGGGACAGGAAGTGACCACTATGTCGCCGATACTCCTCGGGAATCGTCAGCTTGATGAACGACGGTGAGGTCGCGTCGGCGATTCGACCGGAGCCGGGGAAGTGTGCGTTGATCCGATCCTGAATTCTGCGAGCCAGCCCGTAGGAAGGCCTGATCAGCACCAGGCAAATATCCCGATTTCTTGTGACCCGTGCTCCGCCGAGGATCATGCCCTCACGCGGGTTCGACTTCGTCGCGGACTCGCCACCGGAAAAGGGGTTGACGAACACCGGTCCGGCTGCACGGGCCAGCGATCGACCGGTGATCGAGCGGCGCCCCTCCGAAGCGCTGAAAACTTCAAGATCCATCGGGAAGAGTCGACCACCCACCAGCGACTTGGTCTGCGTGCCCGACAGAGCGCGGACCACCACGTCGATCGGCACGCCTCTTACCGCCGCCGCTGGAATCGCGGCGTAGACAGCCACGACCGCCGAATCGATACCGTCGATCAGCGCCTCCGGTGTGATCGACTCGACACCCACCTCGCTCGCGGAGAAGCTGTACTGTTGGTACATGCTCTGTACGAGTCCGTTGTAGATGTGTTTGGGGCAATCACGCGAGCCGTTCTTACCCAGGCCCACGACAAGTCCGTACCCCCGGACACGCAGCGGTCCCATGCCTTGGAAGTACGCGACCGAACCGATCGTATCACGCAGGGCGACGGAAGTCCGACCTGTGTCGCGCTCCGGTGCGATGCCCAGATCCACCTTCTGGGGCTTCTCGTGTTCCCAGATGAAACCCTGACACCCCAGCAGGGAAACGGCGACGACGGCCATCAGCGACGATATTGCCCAAAGCCTGTGACCACTCATCGCTGCTCCTAAAAGGCACGAGGTAAACGGTGTGGTGTAACCGCGGTGCGGCGGGACAAGGGCGACCGAGCCCGGGCGCCGACCCCGTGGATTGCCTGACCAACGCACCGCAGGATACCGCCCGGCGACCGGCAACGTCAAGCTCAGCTCTCCCCTAATATGACAGCGCTGGATTGTCCAAAACGAACCGAGCCGCAGGCTTGAGCCCGCGCGATGCCCCGGTTTTCGGCAGCGCCAAACCGCTTTGAGATCGCGCAGGCTCAAGCCTGCGGCTCGTAAACG
>JADFOB010000022.1 GCA_022563055.1 Planctomycetota bacterium | reverse complement strand
CCAGGCGGACCACGACGGCAAACCCAATGACCAATGCCAGAGACCAGCGCCAGTCCCACGCATCCGTGCGATCGGCCTCAACGAAACCGGGGTTGGAGGTGATGCAAGTTGACATTCGTTCTTCGAATCTTCGGTCCAGTGCGTGGCGATCACGATCGCCAAGTCTGGTCCTCCTCCTACCCGTTCGAATCGGCGGCTCTCACAGTGAACCGAAACTACTGTGCGCGATTAGGCGCCGCTTTTTGGAGCCGCGAGCGCAAGCGACCGGTCACAAACCCCCGCGCTCGCGCTTGGGGCTCGGATCGGTGGCACAGGATCCCGTACGGCGAACTAGTCCACACTGCCGAGCACGACCGGCACACGATCAACCAATGGTGGACACACCTCCACCCGCGCGGCCGTTCGGATCGGCCCGACCACCTGGGGCAAGTGGGAGTCCGACGTCAAAGCCCCCAACCTGGCATAACAACTGCTCTGTCGAAACGACACGTAGGTCAGTCCCGTCGCAAAGAGAACCGCCATTGTATAGAGGTACGCGAGCGCCACCGTCACACCGCTGAAATGCTCTGTCTCACCCGGCAACTCCACCGATACCGCCGCCTTTCGTGTGGCAAGTAGAGCGGTGAGCAGCAGAGCCACCCCGAGGCAGGGTACGTCGATCTGACCGGCATTCAGGAGCGCAGCCCAAAGTGCGATCCACAACCCCGTGGCCCAAGGCAGCAGCAACTGCTGCAAGATTCGCGTACTGAGCACCGACCTCCACCGAGCGTTCATATCGGGGAGACGGTAGGAGAATCGCAGCAACTCCCGGAGCACCGCATTGCTCTTGCGGAATTTATGGCGGAAGAACTCGGGCAGCGTTCCCGCCGTTCGGAGCTCCTCGACCATCGCCTTGTCGCAGTAGGTCGTGTGATACCCGGCGGTGTTGGCCAAAGCGGCCACGTACACGTCGTCCGCGATAACATCCTCCGGAAAGGCGTCCAGAAGCTCACGCCGGAACGCATAGCAACACGCCACCACCAGCGATACGTGCGACACGCTGCTCTCGAGCAGGCGGACGCGGTTTTGAGCGGCCCAGAAACAACGCTCCACCACCAATCCGCCGCGCGGCGAGGTGTATCCGCCAACCACCGCCATCTTTGGATTGGCCTCGAACTCCGCCACCATGTGCGTCAACGCATCCGGCGCCAACCGGGCATCCGCATCGGTCACAAAAACAATGTCGCCGCCAAGCCCCGGCAATACGTGGTTGAGCTGGTTAATCTTCCCACCCACAGGACACTTCATGACCCGCACGCGGTCGTCACACAGCGCGAGTCCATCCAGAATCTCCGTCGTGCGATCGCTGGAACCACCGTCCGCAAACACGATCTCCATCCTGTCGGCCGGATAGGAAGTTTCGAGCAGGTTGCGACACTTCTCGGCAATCAGCGACTCTTCGTTCAAGCAGGGCACAATGATGGATATCCTCGGGTGCGAGGCCGTGGGCATGACGTCCACCACCTTTCGCATATCCCCGACAAACCGCAGCCAGATGATGTAGCCAAACAGCAACCACCCCAGCAGCAACGTCGTGACACCGAATCCCAGAATGACTACCCACATACCACAGGGCTCCGAGAAATCAGTGGTGTGATCAACATCCGACTACGTTGGCATGGCGGCTTCAAAGCAATCATCCCTTGTTCGGTGAACCGCGCGGTACCCATCCGACGGTCGCGCGCTCGAAGTAATCAGCCTGGATCGGCACCACCAGCGCGGCCGCTCGGGCGAGTAACGCTTCGCCTTCGTCGACATTCCCGAGATGAAACTGGATTCGCGATCGCAGGATCAGCGGAACGATGTTCGTGGATGGGTCCGCGCGGGGGAGCTCGAGAAGGTCACCGCAGATGGCGACGACCTCCTCCATGAGATTGTCGATTCCCCCATCGCGAATCAGCAGATCAAGCCCACGAAACTTCTCGAGACGGTACCCGGCGGGCGCCTCCTTAAGGCCGACCGAGCGATAGGCCTCCTCCGGCTGCGGATCAACCGGGTAGGCGATCACGGTATAGACGCGACCGGACTGTCGGCAGAGCCGCTGAAAGTGACCATCCGATATCGCCAGCGTCCACATCGCCTCGCCGAGCGGGCGACGCTTGGGGTTCCACTCGTATTTCCCGAAGAAGCGCTTTTGCACGCGCCCAAAAGGTTGATCCGTAAGCACCATGACAACGTCATCCGGCGTTACAAGATCGCTGAGGTAAGCAGCGCAACCGCGCCAGTCCCGCCGGCGAAAGTTGCGCATCTCATCGGCGCTCATCAGCGCCGGATAAGCAAACGTCGCAGCCAGACCCGCACACACTGCGATTCGCTTCCAAACAGAGCGAGCGGTGCTAGTGCTCCGTTGCCTGTCAACTGATGGACGTTCTCGGTGTGCCACTGCTCTTGAGTCCCGACGCGTCGGGACCGGACGGTACCATGGCTGCTCGTGCGAAGAGCACTGCTCTTGAGCGATACGATTTCCACGCCTGCGCGGAACACGGCTCCAGAGCCGTGGCACACCAACCCGGACAATTGCGACAAAGCCAATAGCCGCCAGCGTCGCCACGATCGGCATCAGGTGAAAGTTGTACCGGTCATAGAGATACAGCACGCCGGAAACGTAGGTGTACGCAAACAGGATCGCGGGGCCTACTATAAGCATGATCGCCGTCATGCACCGCGTAGCCAACGGGAGCGATCGCCATCGGAACAGCAGCAAAGCGCCACCCACACACGCAAGTCCCAACACCCAAGGCCCGTAGTTCTCAAACAACACGCGGCACGCGATCCCGGTGAAGTTCACGAGCTTGGCGGGCAGTCGGACATCAATCCCATAGGCGTTGGGCATGAAGCTGCCCGAGATACCGCTCTTTTGAGCGACGAACCTGGCGAGGAACAGCATCATCGGCAGGGCCGCCAAACCCGCCGCCAATGTCGCAACCCACAACCGCCGCACCGCCCGGCGCTCGCCCTCAGATGCACCAGCACCCGCAACCTGTGTGCGAACGTCTGAACGGCGAATGCCCACAACGGCGGCGCTCAAGACAAGACCGATCACAAGAAGAAACACCGCCGGTGTGAACGTGCGCGTGAGCGTGGACCCATAGGCGACGAGTCCGTAGAGCGCAACGCGCCGATAGCTCGGTTTCTCGAAAGCACGCAGGAAAAGGACCAGCATGACCAGGATCATCGCCAAACAGATGCTGTAGGGTCGCGCGTCCTGCGAGAGTACCAAGTGCATCGGGCACACGGCCATCAGCGCCGCAGCCATCAACCCCTCGCGCCACGTGGCGAGCTGCCGTGCCAGAAAGAAGCACGCTCCCACCGCGACCACGCCCCACAAAGCCGCGGGGAATCGGCACATCCATTCCGAGGGATCCACACGGTAGGCGAACCACCCGATGATGAAATCAAGCGGGCCAAGCCAGTGGCGAGTCAGCGCATACCAGCAGGTGTAGTGCAGCGGGAGCTTGTACAACTGAACCTGCGCGTACTCATCGCCCCAGAACCCCTCGCGAGCCAAACCGTGGAACCGAATCGCGGCTGCAATCCCCAGAATAAGGAGCAGTCCAAGCGCCGGCAGATAGCCAATCCCCGCCCGCTCCGCCGTGAGCGTGCCCAGCGTCGGCATCTTGGCGCCGGCGACGTCGCGCGCAGGGCGACTGCGAAGAGTTACTGCCACCGAAGGTGTTTGGGCCATCGTCATAAACGGTTCCGACGGGCGGAGCCCGACCTACGTGCTCCGTTCCCCACCGTTCGCCCAAGGCGAAGCGTGGGGAACCCGGGATCTCTGGTAGCGGCCGCCCCACCGTGGAGGTCGTAGTACGCCGAGCGCGGGCGCCCCATCCTTGCGAAGCAAGTCTGGGGAACCCGCGCCGTGGCACACCGCGCACAGCGCGCGCATTCATTTCGCCTCATGCGGCTTATCGTCCGGTAAGTCAGACCTCTGAAGTTACGGGACCATGGATGTGTGGCCGTCGAACCCGAGCGTTCGCGCGGGCTGAAGCCCGCGGCTCAGACGGTAGGTCGGGCTCTGCCCGACAACTCTGCCCGACACGGGGCTACCGGACCGAGGCTACCGGGCAAGCGATCTGTTCCGCGACGTACTCAATCTGGGCGGTCGACAGCTCGGGAAACATGGGCAGACTAAGACATCGCCGCGCCAGGCGCTCGGACACCGGGAAAACCCCACCACCCAACCCCAAGTGAGCGTACGCCGGCTGTAGGTGCACGGGCACGGGATAGTGCAAACCCGTCGCGACGCCTGCACGGTTCAACTCGGCAGCCACATCGTCCCGCCCGTCGACTTCGACGACGAAAAGATGGTATACGCCGTGGCACGCTTGGGGCTCGCCCGGAAGGGTGATCCCCTCGCAATGGGCGAGACACTCCCGATAGGTTTGGGCGTGGCGCCGTCGGGCACCGTTCCATTCATCCAGATGCTTGAGCTTCGTCCGCAACACGGCGCCTTGAAAGGCATCCATGCGATAGTTGTATCCAAGCGTTTCGTGCTGATACCGGGCACCTTGACCATGATCGCGCAGGGCGCGAGCCCGCGCGGCGATCGCCTCATCGTCCGTGACGAGCGCCCCACCCTCACCATAGGCGCCCAGGTTCTTGCCCGGATAAAAGCTGAAACACCCGATGCAACCAAGCCCGCCGACGCGACGCCCCTGATACCTTGCGCCGTGAGCCTGACAGGCATCCTCGACAACGGCCAGGCCGTGTGCGTCTGCGATGCGCAGGATGGCCTTCATATCAGCCGGTTGACCGTACAGGTGTACCGGCAGGATGACCTTGGTCCGAGGCGTGATCGCCGCCTCCAGTTGCGCCGGATCCATGCATCGCGTCGCCGGATCGATGTCCACAAAGACCGGTGTCGCCCCGACATAGCTGATCGCCCAAGCGGTCGCCACGAACGTCATGGGTACGGTGATGACCTCATCGCCCGGTCCGACGTCCAAGCATCTCATGGCCAGGTGCAGCGCACTGGTTCCGCTGTTGACCCCCACGCAGTGAGACACCTCGCAATACGTGGCGAACTCTTCCTCGAACGCCTCGACCTCAGGTCCAAGCACGAACCGACCGCTCCGACACACATCCTTCAAGGCCGACAGCACGTCGGTCTCGATCCGGGCGTATTGCGCTTTCAGGTCGAGAAACGCAACGGTTTGCATGGATGGATTCCTTGACTGTTGGCGCTGCTGCGCGCTACCCGATCGGTATCGAGGTTGCTTCCGGCGCCGCACGTCGTTCCACGCAGCGCCGGTCCACCGAAGCATCGGACACCAGCGACGGTATTCCAGTGGGATCATCGCCGTCGAGGTTGACCGTTCGCTCAATGATGCAGCGAGGACGCCCCCGCGCCTCGTCCAGCGTACGCCACAGGTATTCCCCCAACACACCGAGGAAAGTCATCAAAAAACCGAATCCAAGGAGCAGCACGGTCATGATGGCTGCATATCCCGTCCCCGCGACGATGTACCCGCACAGGCGCCCCACCACGACCACGACTGCCCAGCAAACGCCGCAAGCGGCAAAGATGATGCCAAGGAGTGACATCAGGCGGATCGGAAAGTAGCTGAACGCGGTGATCGAGTCGACGGCCAGTTTGAGCTTCTTTTGGAGATCCCAACCCGACTCGCCGTGCAGGCGGGCCTTCTTGTCGTACGCGATGACGGTCTGCTCAAAGCCCAACCAGGTTATCAGGGCCATGATGCTGATGTTCCGCTCGTTGAACTGACCCAGCGCGTCGACCACGCGCCGGTCCACCAGAACAAAGTCGGCACCGCGGGACGGCATCTCCTTCATCCCGACCAGGTGGCGCATAATGGCGTAGTAAATACGGGATAGTGCGATCGTGCCGGTCTTCTCACCCTCTCGGCGGCGCCGCGCGGCCCACACGACTTGCGAACCTTCCCGCCACTTTTCAACGAGCGCCGGAATCATCTCCGGCGGATCCTGGAGATCCACCGCCATGATCACCGCGCAGTCACTCCGGGCATGGCGCAGGCCACAGGCAATCGCAATGTGTGAACCGCTGTTGCGCGCAAGCCGGATCACTCGGACACGAGGATCGTGCTCGCCCAGGCTCGATGCAGCCGCGTACGTCTCGTCGCAGGAGTGGTCGTCGACAATGATCCACTCCCAATCGAGCTTGCAAGACTGCATCGTCGCACAAAGTCGCTCGTAGAACGGGGGCAGATTCTCGACCTCATTGAACGCGGGCACGATGATGGAGACGGTGCGCATGCTACGCTCCTCCCACCGTCGAACACGCGGACCAGGATTCCAGCAGTCGCTCGATCCCATCGCGCAGGGTTACGCGTGGCTCGTAGCCCAGGATCCGGCTTGTGTGGTCGAATCCGCCGACGTGCGAGCGCGTCGGTTCTCTCAAATCGCTTTCGATCAGGGGCTCTCTGCCAACGAGCGTTCCGACCATTTCGAGCAACGCGCGAAGCGACAGGGTTTGTGGTCCCCCAAAATGGAAGACGCCGTTGGCATCTGATTCCAAGGCGAGACAGATGCCAAGCGCCAAGTCGTCGATCCACACCGGGTTGAGTTGGATTCCATTTCGACCTTCGATTCGAGTCTCCCGACCCTCCACAACGGCTTTGACCAGGCGGTTCACCAGAACCCGATCGCCTCGGGGTCCGTAGGGATGATAGATGCGAAGAATCGCCGTCGACAGAATCGGCTGATACGCGCGCAAGAGCAACTCCGCGCACGCCTTGGCACTACCGTAGAAACTCCGGGGCGAGTAAAGCGTATCATCTTCGTGCGCGGGCTTTTCACCAGACCCCAATACGTCGCCGGTCGAAGCCAACAGAACCTTTGGGACGCCGTTGGTCCGCGCAGCCTCCAACAAACGAAACGTGGCCGCCACGTTCACCTCAAAGATCGGCGCTGCCTCGTTGGGAAAGTCAAACAACTTTGCGGGCGTCGCCAGATGCAATACGCAATCCAGTCCCCGCCACTCGACTTCGGGTATCGGAGATGTGGACGCGTCCCACTCGACCCAGGATGGATTCGCAGCATCGCCTTGCTGGGCGTGCAAAATGGTGCCGTGCCCCCGAGCCGCGGGCACAATGCCATCCCGACTTGTCGGGAGCCCGCGCGGAGTATCGACCGGTGACGCGTCCGGCGACTCCACACGATCATCCATTGTCGTGGAAACATCACGAGCGGTGGCAATCACCTTGTGACCTCGGCAAACGAGCTGGGCCACAACGGCTGAACCCACAAAACCGGATCCTCCGGTGACGAGAATTTTGAGCGGTTGGCGTCGATCCATAGCAAGTTCAACCGTCATGCGAAACTGTCGTACTGCGTTTCATCCCTGGTGCTCTGTCGCAACCCAACTGATCGATTCTCCCGGTGTGCCACTGCTCTGCCGGCAGCGGCACCCATCTTAGGCGTCGACCGGGACGGGCTCGAGCTCCCAGTTGCGTGAGCGCTCATCCACCAAGAGTTCCTCCACCGGTGTTGGGCCGCGCTCGTACCAGTTCTTGAGTATCGCCAGTCCCTCCGGCAAGCCGATTCGCGGCGTGAACCCGAGCAGCTCGCGAGCCTTGCCGCCATCCGCGCATAGACGCAACACGTCACCCGGTCGAGCCTCTTCGTGGACGACACGTACATCCTCTCTTCCGACGGTCGCCTTAATTCGCTCTGCCAGTTCGTTCATCGAGATTTCGCGACCGCTTCCAAGATTGATCGTCTCACCGACCACACTCTCCGCCCAACCAGCCAGCATGATCCCGCGAGCGGTGTCGCCCACGTAGGTAAAGTCGCGCGTCTGATTCCCATCACCAAACACAATCAACGGTTGACCCGCCATGCACCGCAGCAGGAACTTCGGAATGACCTCGCCGCAGTCGCCCTCGTGGTGACAGCGCGGACCGAAGGCGTTGAAGGGCCTGACCACAACCGTCTCGTACCCGTGCGTGCGGTGGAACGCTCGTGTGTAGCACTCGCCGGCCAGTTTCGAAGCACCGTAAACCGTGGTCGGAAAGGTCGGATGCTCCTCGCTCATGGGTACTCGGGCTGCATGGCCATAGACCTCGGAGCTGGAGACGTACACGAAACGCCTCACGCTTACCTCTCTCGCCAGCGACACCAGACGCAGGGTAGCCGTCGCATTCACCTCGTGGTTTTCGTGAGGAGAGTGGATCGAGTGGCGCACACCCAGACACGCCAGGTGGAAGACAAGGTCGACGCGCCGCAGGAGCCCGGCCATCCGCTCTTGGTCGCGAACGTCGGCTACAACCAGTTGAACGTTCTCGCCGAGCACGCCGTCCAGATTCGCTCGCCGACCGTTTGTCAGATTGTCAACGACGCAGACCCGGTGACCTTCCGCTGCCAACTGGCGCACCAGCTCCGAGCCGATGAAACCGGCTCCCCCCGTCACGAGGATGACCCTGTGATTCGTGTTAGACACTGCTTGTAGACTCGCACCCGTTTCGGATAGACACAACGCGGGCAGGTACACCCGCCACCACCGCGCCGGGCGGAACATCCCTCGTAACGACAGCCCCGGCACCGATCATCGCCCGGGCGCCAATCGTCACGCCGCACATCACAACGACGCCCGATCCAACGGAGGCACCCCGTTCCACGCGCGTCGGCGTCACCCTCCAGTCCGCTTCGCTCTGCACATCGCCTCGGTCGGTTGTTGCTCGGGGGAACTTGTCGTTGATGAACATCACCCCGTGCCCGATGAAGCACTCATCTTCGATCGTGACGCCCTCGCAGATGAAGGTGTGACTCGATATCTTGCACCGGTTGCCGACCGTGGCGTTTTTCTGAATCTCGACGAACGTGCCGATCTTTGTCTCATCGCCAATTGTGCAGCCGTACAGGTTGACGAAGGCGTGGATGGCGACGTCCTTGCCGAGCTTGACGTCATCCGCAATACGAACGAAGTCTCCCGTGCTCATAAGGTAATCCGTCCACCTTGAGCTTTGATGCTCCGCTGGGCTGCGTCCAGGATTCTCACGACGCGGAGTCCTTCCTCGCCGGATGTGATCGGCCTCTTGCCGTTAGCAACACAGTCGCCAAAGTGCTCCGCCATGACTCGAAGCGGTTCCGTGCGATCCACGTGTGGCGACCACACATCCCCCGATCGATAGCCGACCAGCAGTCCGTGGCGTTCCTGGGCATCCACCGCCTTCACCTCGATCCCGCAGTCATACACTTTGAGCGGTTCGCTCGGATCGAGATCGTTATAGACAAGGCTCTTGCGCGAACCGCCAATGATTGTATGACGAATCTTGACCGGCGATAACCAGTTCACGTGAAAGTTCGCTATTAACCCGTTACCGAAATCGAGATTGAGATGCGCCACGTCTTCGATGCCGTTGCCGGCGTGAATCGCCCCAAAGGCTGACAGACTCTTGGGCAACCTTCCCAGAAGAAAATCCACGATGGAAAGATCGTGCGGCGCCAGATCCCATACGACGTTGACATCGTGCTGAAAGAGACCAAGGTTGATCCGTACGCTGTCGATGAAGAACAGCTCGCCGAGCTGGCCCGAACAGTAAATCTCCTTCATCTTTCGCACCGGCGCGCTGTAGGCGAAGACGTGGTCGACCATCAGCACCAGCCCCTTGGACCGGGCGAGATCGACCAGCTCCTCGGCCATCTCGACCGTGGAACTGAGCGGCTTCTCCACCAGCACATGCTTGCCGGCGTTTAGGGCATGTTTGGCAATGGGGTAGTGCGTGTTGACCGGCGTGGCGATGGCGACCGCGTCGATATCCGGATCCGTCAGAACCTCTTCGACGCTCCGCGTCTTCTTGGCGGTCGGATAGCTACCCGCGATTTGGCTGAGGCGTCGCTCGTCCAGGTCGCAGATCGCACTGAGCTCCACGCCGTCGGCGGCGTTAAAGTTGCGGGCCAGGTTCGGACCCCAATAGCCCAGGCCGATAACACCCACTCTCACCATCGTGCACTCCTCATCACTCAGGAATGGATCCCATTCCTACATACCTACACATGGTTTGTC
>JADFOB010000273.1 GCA_022563055.1 Planctomycetota bacterium | reverse complement strand
AGCCGCCCTCGGCTGGGCGGCCTCCGTCGCTGCATTCACACCCGAGGGCGGGTGTGCCACAGGCACGATCGCGTACAGTGGGACACAGATCCTCACACCCTGCCCCCCAGATGGGGATGCACCCGACCGGTTCGGTACAGTCCAGCACTGCTCAAGAGCAGTGGCACTCCGGGGGAGCGACCCCTCCACATGGCATGGGCAACGTAACAATTAGAGACGATCCGTTGACATCCGACTGAGATTCCGGTGGACTCCGGCGTCTCCCGTGGCTCGCCGCGCGGGTGGACGCGTAATGTGCTACGCGACGCCCGCGAAACCGCCACCTCGTGCTGTGAGCCTGAGCTATGCCGCTCCCTGTGATTGCCATTGTCGGACGCCCCAACGTCGGAAAGAGCAGTCTGTTTAATTCGATTGCCCGACGCCGCACGAGTATCGTCGAGCCGACTCCCGGCGTGACGCGAGATCGCGTTTCCACGATTTGCAGCGTCAACGACGTATATTATGAACTTGTCGATACGGGTGGACATGGTATCGTCGACGTGGACGACCTCACCGAGCACATCGAGCGGCAAATCCAGTACGCCATCGACCAGGCACATCTGATTCTGTTCGTCGTGGACGCTCGTGAGGGTCTCAACCCGCTGGATCGCAGGACGGCGGATCTCCTCCGGACCCACACCGCACGCGTTCGCGTCGTCGCCAACAAGGTTGATGAGCCGCACCTGGGCAATGAGGCAGGCGATTTCGTCAAGCTCGGTTTTGGTGAACCGCTGACAGCCAGCGCCGTGACCGGTCACGGTCGGACCGCCCTGCTTGAGATCATCGAAGCGTGCGCCGTCTCCATCGGTGGTCCCGACGCGGTGGAACCGGCGGATCCGGTGATGAAGATCGCGGTGGTCGGCAAGCGCAACGCCGGGAAAAGCACCTTCATCAATTCCATCGCGGGCGAGGAACGCGTGATCGTCAGCGAGGTTCCAGGCACCACACGGGACAGCATCGACGTGCGTTTCGAGAAAGACGGTCGGACGCTGCTCGCGATCGACACCGCCGGTATACGCAAGAAGGCCAAAATAGCCAACGATGTGGAATACTACGCCTTCACCCGCGCGACCCATTCGATCCGCCGGGCCGACGTGGTCCTGCTCCTGATCGATGCGACCGTGCCCGTCGGGCAGGTCGATAAGAAACTCGCGCGGTATGTCCGCGATGAGTTCAAGCCTTGTATTCTGGTGGTCAACAAGTGGGACAAAGCCAAGGGACGCGCGGACTCCGAGGATTACGGCGAGTATCTGACCAAGATGCTGCCCGAGATCGACTACGCACCTGTGGCCTTCACCTCCGCCACCACCGGTCGAAACATCTTTTCCACGATCGATCTCGCCTCCGAGTTGTTCAAGCAGTCCCGCACGCGCGTCGGCACGGGTCGGCTCAACCAGATCCTCAAGGATGCGACGGCGCTCAACGCTCCGCGTCCCAAGCGCGGGCGTAAACCTCCCCGAATGCTCTACGCCACCCAGGTATCGACCCAACCGCCGACCATCGCAGTGTTCGTCAACGGAACCAACCTGATCACACCCGGATACGAGCGCTTTTTACTCAACAGGCTCCGCGAGCGATTGCCGTTTGACGAGGTGCCGATACGATTACTGTTTCGATCGAGACGGGAGCGAGCGCCCAGGACGTGATTCAGGTCTAAGGTCGATTGAGGATTGAGGATTGAGGATTGCCAATTTCCAATCTGCAATCCTCAATCTTCGAGGACAACATCGGGAGGAGTCGTCATGAGCATTGAACTTCACTGTCCGCAATGTGGGAAGTTGATCCGCGCTCCGGAGGACTCGGGCGGGAAAAAGGGGCGGTGCCCCTATTGCAAACGGACCGTCTACATCCCCACGCCGCTGAGCGATGGCGACACCATCGCTCTGGCGCCGATTGATCCCGAGGAGGAAGAGCGCGATGCCGCCCTGCGCCGGGAATCGGCGCAGTACGCAGCCTCGGTTGAGAAGGCCGATGGAACGACCGCCGGCACAGGGCGCACACAATCGGCCCGCCCCCCCAAGGGGGTCGGTGAGGTCGTCAACATTGGCGAACTGGTAAGCTCCTTCATCCGGGCCATGCACGAATCGAAGCTTCCCGAGGCCGACCGCATCGTTGAGAAGCTCAAGAAGGCCGGCGCCAGAGCCAAAGACCATGTCCAGGCGCTAACGCTCGACGAGATCCCTCCGGCTGTAGGAAATGTTCCCCCCGCGCTGGCTCAGGGCTTCCTCAAAGCGCTGCTTGGGAGGCTGGAGTAAACGCGTCACGTCCTATAACCCACGAACCCTGTGTCAATCCTGCGGGTACGGCGGAACGAACGCCCGATTGCGTGCCCCTCGCGGTTGGCCGGATCGGTACGCCGGGTCATAACCGCCGGCGGCGCTCTGCGGACCCCTGCGTCGGAATGCCCCACCTCAGGGGGGTGAAAGCGGCAATGCCACCGGTTCACGCCCGGTGCTCTGGAAAGTGCCCAACGCCCATTGGGCCGCGCGTCGCCCGAGGGCATCCGAGCTCCGCACCCTCCTTCCTGCGCCC
>JADFOB010000021.1 GCA_022563055.1 Planctomycetota bacterium | reverse complement strand
TCCCGCAGAACAGCGTCGCGTAGACCAGCGTCCTGTAGGAACGAATCGACAATAGCCCCGCGATTTATCGCTGGGATTCCCGACCTTCCAGGAACCCGAGTCTCGTAGGGACGAATGAACACCGCCCTGTTTTCATCCATCCCTACGGGACTTGGCTCTACTATCCCGCCAGATCCCAGCGATAGATCACTGGGCTATTCTCACAGGCGCCTAACGGGGCAGATCCCCGAGCCGTCCCCTATTCCGAGCCGCCATCCCCCTCGTCCACGCGACCCCGCGCGACAGAACCTTACGCTGG
This sequence comes from Planctomycetota bacterium, assembly GCA_022563055.1. The sequence goes on along the minus strand of JADFOB010000021.1, from coordinate 9,854 downwards.
ACTGTTAGGATTTCCCGACGTACGTCGGGACCACGCGACCCGTCAACACGGCGTTCACGGAGTACCGGAGCATCGCCAAGGTTGAACTTGCGGGTTGCGGAGCGGGAGGGCCAAGCTCCTGGGGAGCCGCTCAACTCACCGGTCCCGGTGTTGGCGGGATCGCGTTCGCTGAAACCGGGCGACGATACGGGCGATGCGGGTGAGCAGGCGTCGGCCCTCGGCGGTGGTCTCCAGCCCGACGAAGTGAAACCCCAGTCGTACACGCCCTTGATCGGCAGTCTCGCGGTAACGCAACCGGGCATCGATGATCACGGCCGGCCCGCCCGGTTTGGGCGTAAAGACGCAGCGGTAGTAGCGTTCCAACTCCCCCTCGGCCACATCCGTCGTCACGATGCACATGCCGCCGGCGGAGAGATCCTCGAGTTGACCGTGGCGCATACCGGCCCGTCCGCCTGTGCTGTTGGACTCCTGATTCTCGCGCCAAAAACGTACCGGAATAATGGTTCCACTCGGCGGGGCCGCGCGCTCGTAGGCCCGGCGCTGGAGCTGCTGTAGATGGTCGGGCCATAAGACAGTTACGAGGATTCCCGCCGGGCGATCCGCTGTCCCGTCGTCCCACTGGGCGGACTGCATCGTCGAGGCGAACATGCACTTCTTGTGCCCGGCACGGAAAGTGACGCCGAGCGTCTCACCGGGTTGGGGGAGGTCGGTCATGTTGTCTTGCGCGGTCACCGCAAGCCGCAGGCCAATTCGACCGGCCGGTCGGCTCCCGAATAGGAAGGTCGCCTTGTGCGTACGCCACCCATCCTCGTGATGGAGCGTCACGACCGCGCGATCCCGGCGGCGGAGTGCATCCGTGAGGGCCTGTTCGCACTGTGCCTGGGTCGTCGCTTTCGTCGTCGTCATCAGTTAGTACGCCTCGGGGTTGGTCTCGTCTTCCAGGGCTCTACGAAACGCTTCCCGGGCTTGTCGGTAGGTTTCGTTTCGGACGAACTCGACACCCACGACCGTGTGGTCCCGCGACGCCGACTCCGTAACTCCGACCACACGAGCGAGCAGATCGAACGCCGGGGATCCGGAACCGGCACAAAACTCGACGCGGATGGTCGTACTGACCGGCGTGCGAGCAGCGTCCACTCTCGCCACGCGGCAGGCCAACCCACGCATACTGAGATTCAACAGCGCGCCCCGGCAGTCCCATCCCGGCGCGCCGGAACCGCCGCCTCCGATACGGAGTGTCACCTTGCTGGGGGCAACCAGCTTGCGTCGACGACTTCGCCGACGTTCGCTGACCGTCATTTCGAGAGGATGGGTCAGTTGCACAACGCCCGCCGAGTCCTCCCCAAGGCTCTCGACGCATTGCGTTTCGAAGGTGTATCGCCGCCCTCCCAGCACAAGCTCAGCTACAAGCGTGGTATCGGCGGGGATCGCCGCCTCGTGTGGTTCCACCTCATCGAGGTGGAACTCGAGCGTCGTACCGTCGGTGGACCCGAGCGTTCCCGTGCAGTGACGGTCCGCGTCGCTCCCGGACTTCCGCAGGTACAGCCGCGCGCCAACCTCGCACGCTTTTGAGATCACACGGGCTGTCGCCCGAGGGTCGAGCATTCCTTGCGTCCGCTGTTCGTCCATCGTGGTCAATGACATACGTTCACTTCTTTCGGCGAAGAGCCTGGCGTTCCAGTTCCGTGACGGATTGCGTGATCCGGCGACGGCACCGATCGAAGTCGTTTCCGCCCCACGGCGTGAACTCGATACCGAGGCGCACGGACTCGCCGGATCGTACGGAGCTGACATACTTTACAATCCCGAGCATGCAGAGGTCGCCGTCAATCCCTGGCAGCGTGAAGGTCAGGTAGAGATGGTCGCCGCGCTGTGCAGCGGAACGTTCCGAACTCTCGAGCACGACCCCCGCACCGCCGGCTGAGAGGTTGATCAGGCGCGCCACTCCGATACAGCCATAGAGTGGGCAGGCGTCCGCTAACTCGGGGTGCGCCCGGGCGAGGGCAACTTTATTGTACTGCGACCCGACCAACCGAACTCGATAGTGCGTCCGCCGCTGCACGGGCTTGACGGTCGAAGGTCGGCGCAAGGCAATGCCGCGGACGCCTTGATGTTGATTGGGCCGGATTCGGACGCCGACGCGTTCGATAACCGTCTTGAAACCGAAACGCTTGTCCCCCAGCATGAAGTGAGCGGATACCGGACGACCGGTGGGGATCGGCCCATCGTCGTCCCGGTACTGAGGCGTGTCAGCCAGGATCGCGTCCTGTGTGATCCCCAAAGCGCGGGTGCGCCCAATGATGAGTCGGCGACTGCGCGGGTCCTGGAAATGGAGTTCGAGCGGAACGTTGCGCGCGCACGCCTGTTGCAGGAGTCCCTCGGCAGCCTCGGCACAAAGGGCGGCGGTGGACACAGTCAATGGCTCCCAAGCGCAGGAAACGCGCAGTTCCACAGATGTTTCGGACGCCGCTGACCATCACTTGATCCTGCCGCGCAGAGAGTCGGCCCCGATAATGATCATCGTGACATATGCTTGCTTGGAGCGGCCTTTAGCGGACCCCATCGCCGGACGGCGACTCCGTCGAGACCTCTTGGGGAGAGTCGGAGGCGACGCCGCCGATACCGTCGAACCCCTTGGGCCATGGGGTGGCTTCACGCGGTTTGTACGAACCGGTCACCGTCACGAGCAGACCCGGAAGGGCACTAACCAGCGCGACCAGGCGGGCGATCACGGCGACGCAGACGATTTGTGACGGGTTCCCAAACGGTGCGAGGAAGTACCGATAGACCAGTTCAACCGTACCCAAACCCTGTGGCGGACCGGGAAGCGCTTGGACGACCGCGCCGATGTAGAAGTAGGCGTAGTACTCGAGGATGTTGCCCGCATTGGCGATCAGACCCAACGCGACAGCCACCGTAAAATAACCGCCCATCGCCAACGCTTGGAGCAGGACCGTAACCACGACCGCCCCGACCACGATCGTCTTGTGGCTCGCCAGCGCCCGGGTAGCCACGTCGATTCTTCTAAGCTGCTCGAACATCGGAAGACGCATGAGCCACCCCCATGGCACCAGGTGCTTGCGGACCCAAGGTGACAGGTAGAGCAAGAATCCGACCAACCCGGCACCGAGCACGCCCAACACATAGGGGCGGAATTCCCCGAGGCGGCTACCACTCGAGGCAAACGTGGCGATGATCCCAACCACCGCCAGAAGGCATCCCAGCCCGATCACCCGATCCAGCACCACGGTGGTGGCCGCCTCGGTCTTCCGCTCGGTGTGCAGCGATGCGAAATAGGCTTTGAAGACGTCGCCGGCGTTCGAGCCCAGCGGTGTGGCGAAGTTGAGGAAGTTGCCCGCCCAGGAAAGTTTGACGCACTCCCAAAACGAAAGATTGATCTGCTGGGCAAGGAGCAACCACCGGAAACGAAGCCCCTGCAGGAACACAACGGGGAAGTAGATGATGACAGCCAGAAGGATCAGCGGCTTTCGACTCTTACGCCAGGCGGTCTTGAGGCCAAAGACCACCATCGGCGCTCCATCCTCGTCCACGGCAATCTCGTCGAGGGGAATCACCCGAACCGTACCGTCGGCCAGTCGAATGCGGATGGGTCCGTCGTCTTGGGGCAGGTCGCTGACCTCGCCGACAAGGTCGGGCGTCCCGTCTTCCAGCGTGATGTGGTCGTGGAAGGTAACGCCCTGAACGACGATCCAGAGCGCACCGATGCAGACCACGATGCGAAACACATCAAAGAGGCGTTTCTTCACCTTTGGAGTCATATCACTCCGTTGAAAAAGTAGCGGCCGCCCCCCGTGGCGACCGTGGATCGCCGGAAGACGTGGGTTCGGCAAACGTCGTCGAGTTCTTCAACGGGCTCAAATCAGTCCCGTTGGATCGAGGCTGACGGATCGCCCCGACGAACCGCCTCACGCCACGAAGCCTCGAGCTGGTCCAGCGTCTGCCCATCATAACTGGTGGCGACGGCTTCGACGAGAGTCTGCCCCTCTTTGAGACCTTTGATGAAACGCGCAAAGCGCTCGCGACCCCGGCTCTCCAGATGGGCGACGACCGACTGTGCCAGCGGGTACTCATGCACGCCGATCGGACCTGCGTCGGAAAGCAGATGCCCGATCGGCCAATCGTAGCGAACGTACTGCCTCGCCAGAAGTGCAGCCTTTTCGTCGTTGTAGCATCGTTCCTTGAGAACCCGGGCAGCGATCAGATCGGCGTAACCCTCGTTGACCCAGTGCGGAATCAGACGCGTCGAGTAGAGACGATGGAGGAACGCGTGGGTTCCCTCGTGCACCAGCGTGCCGGCGAATCGGTCGCGATCGGCACGGGTATTCCCCTGGCGAAGCAGCACCATGTGGACGTGGCCGTTCTCGGCGATCGAGCGCGTGTAGCCAACGGCATCCTCGCCCGTGAAACCGTCGAACCGTCGGGCGAACTTGCGAAACCGCGCGGCGGAGCGCCAGCAGAACAGCGGACACTTGGCCAGGAATACCTGCTCCGAAGGGTCAAGGTCGAATTGCCGGCCCAGCGCGGCGTACATGGCTTCGGCCCACTCGCCCAGTTGCTTCCGGTCGCGCCGACCCCAATCCGTCCAGATCAAAAAATGATCGGTCTCGATGAGTACAAGGTTCTTGTAGATCGTCGCCTTGACCGTCTCGCCGAAGGCGCGGTAAATCTCCACGATTTTCGCTTGCACGTTCGGTGGCACGCCGGCGGTGGAACCCAGATCGCCGCCAAGCCCGCCGCCCATTCGCTGCGCAAGCCCCGGCTCGGTCACGCCGCCGGTTGTGTCGGTCTGGGCATCTCCATTGAGTGGATTAGCTTGATCCGGCTTGTCCGGTTTTGCTTTCCTGGACGCGGCAAAAGCGCTGCGAGCGAGTTCTTCGTACTCCCGGTCGAGCCGGCTCGCTTTTCGGAACTCGGTTGAAGCCAGGGCTCGGCGACCGCGCGACAGAGCGAAGAGACCAAGGCGGTAATGGTCCTCGGCCAGTAGATGATCGCGTCCGCCCCGTTGAAGCGCGATCAGATCGCGTTTCGCTCTGTAGGCCGACGGGGTCTTCACCTCCGCCCAGGCGAACACGTACGGCGTGGCACCTTGCACAACGACGATCGCCTCTGACGTGTGATCCACGACGAGCCCGCGCAACGAGCCGCCGGTGCGGAGTTTAAGATCGACTTCGATCGTCTCGGTCTTGCCTGCTTCCAGCTCGCCGGGATCTGCCCTGCTTACCTCGTGTGGAGAATCACCGGGCGCGAGGGGAAACACCTGACCGGACGCGTAAGTGACGGTCCAAAGCATACCGATCGTGGCGAGGGTGATGGACCGATACCACTGATCCGAGCCCCAAGCGCGAGCGCGGGGTTGGGCACCGGTCGCTCGCGCTCGCGGCTCGGAAAGAGTCGCACGTCGAGAAAGTCCATCAGTTTGTCTGTGGCCGAGTAATGGATACATCCGCCGCATTCTATGGGCGCCTCGGGTGTGGGGAAAGTCACCGCCGGGTAACGGATGCGGCCGAGCGTGACGAATTCGACGGGACTGGCTCTTACGGAACCAGAAGCTCGACGGTGTGCGTGCGCGGACCGTCGTTTACCTCGCGAAGCAGGAGGCGCACCTTGGATCCACTCAGCGCCGAGCCCCGCGCGAAGCGGTACTCCGCCGTCTGTGTGTCGCCCGGTTGGAGATCGGGGAAGGGACGGTAGACACGTTCGCGACCGGGTACCGTGGCTGTACCACGCATCTGAAGTGTTTTGGAAGAGCGGTTGGTCACGACTTGCGTCAAGATCACATCGCCACCCTCGCGGGCGACCATAGCCGATACGTCCACGTCCCCAAGCCCGAAGTCGATGGCGAGTGGAACCTCGAGCACGTAAGAAGGACGCGTGGTTGTGAGCCGGGCGATAAGCTGCTGCCGCCCCGCGGCGATGTTGTGCGGGTAACGCATCTCGACGGGGAAGCCGTCCGACCGTCCGGGCATGAGATGGAAATCCTTCTCCCTCGGTGTGATCTTCCACGCCTTTGGACCCAGGAGTTCAATCCTACCGTTGATCGGCTCGCGACCTTGGTAAACCATCTCGAGCGTATGCGCGGCCAGGTCCGTACCTGTTGAAACCTGGTCCGGCGTGAAACGAACCGACGTGCGTACATCGATCAACCACCGGTCGACACCATCGACCAGCACAGGCATCGGTGATAACCGAACAATGTGGCGTCCGTCTTCACCGCGCTGAAGCGGAGTCGACCGACCCCACAGGTCGATCTGTCGTGTGGCGTGACCGAGCTGTATCCGGTGAGGTCGCCCATCGACTCCGCCCCGCATATCCCAAAGGGCCAACACGGTCGAGTCGTCCTGGTGGAACGCCAGCGCGTATACGCCCGGCGCGATGCGCAGGCGCGGACCGGGCGCAGTGCCGCCGACAACATCTGCGATGGTTCGCAGGATCAGGTAGAGCTCCGTGGGTTCCGTCACTGGGCCATGGGAGGTGTCACGGGTGTGCCATGGTTGCGGAACGAAGACCGTGCTCGCCCCGCCGTGCCTGGCCATCAGGATTCGTTGCGACCAATCGGCCAGTCGCTGCTCGTGACGGTAGGACTCCACCGGCAACGGTTCCACGTAGACGGACACGCGTTCGTAGTCGCCGCTGCGAACCTGTAGGATGGCGCTGAGGAAGGTGTCGGGGTCAGCCTCGCTGCCAAAGAACAACGACACCTGCTCGACCGGCAATCCTTCAGCCGACGGTTCCACAAGAGCGGAAACGGGCAGGACAAGCTGTGGTATCGTGACGAACTCCCTCAAAGCCTCTCGAACCTGTTGAAGCGCGGTTGGCAAGGATTCGCGGTCCGACAGCGGGTTGACGGCGTCCGGACCCACCTGCCACCAGTGAAACGCGCCGGCGTGAGGGACCACGACGGCAGCCAGGTGATCCCGCCAAACACTTGGGTCACTCGCCAGAAGCTCCAGAAGCGGACGCGGATAGGCTCCGTCGGCAAGCATCATTTCGCCGGGTGGACCCGCGAATACACCAGTCAGTGAAAAGCCGCTCCTCACCAACTCCTGGACCAGACGGTCGTTACTCCGGCGTTGAGCCGGTGTCGGCGCATCCCCTGCAAGCCCGCTCCATACCGGTAGCTTGGCCGATCGGACGGAGGAGTTACGAAGCAGCGCCAACTCGGTCTCCACGTCACTCCGGTCGCGCGGATCAATGACCACACCGAAGGGTCGCGCAGCACCCTGCGCTACGTACGCTGTCGCCGTCCGAACAAAGCTCAAGCGGCGCGAGACAACCCGCCCTCCACCCGCAAGCACATCCAACTTTGCGTGGTACAGCCCCGGCGAAAGATGGGCCACGGAAATCCCGACGGGGTTTGTGCTCCGCCCAATCACCGTGGCCACGCGATGCGTCTCGACCAGCGTTCCATCGGCTGCCCGGATCTCAAGGCGACCCTCCAGCGATGCGTCCTCATAGTCGGCCACCAGAACACGAAGCTCCTCGGGTCCACCCGGCGTCAGGACATTGCCCGGCACACCGGTCGTGAGTTCCACTCTGGGCAATGCATAGATGGTCACCTGATCGAACCATGCCAGACCTCGCACATCTCGCCTCGGGATGTGGCGCCGCCCTTTCGGGGCCATGTTCCACTTGGGTTCCTGGAGGAGCCAGGCGATCAACCCGATCGTGTAGGCCTCCCGCGGCGCCGCGGGCAGAAAGAGCTCCACGGTGGTCCACTCGCTTTGTTGTTGCGACCCGCCGATGAATTCCGAGCGTACGACTGACCCCCGAATTGGCCTGCCATAGGCGTCAAGATAGTGGACGCTCAGGCACGCTCGCGCGGCACGCAATCCATCCGTTCGAATGGACGCCTCGATACGATAATCCGTGGTGGGCCGAACGCGCGTTTCCGGACCGGTGTAGTGATACGCCACGCTGCGCCCCTCGCAACGAAGCTCAAAGGAGGGAGACGCCGGGAATCCCACGTCAAAATCAAAGGCCCCGGTTGCGTAGCGCGGGAAGCCCGCGAGGCGGAGCGGCGTCCAGAACTTCGGCTCATCCTCGAGGTTGCCCGAGGCTCGCTCGTCGAAGTCAAAACGATGAACGATCCGCCGCGAGTCCGGCAAGCTGTCGTCGTCTCCCTCGGCCCGCAGGCAAGGGTTCAAGGGATTCAGGAGAACGGAACTCAGGAGAACGACGGTCACCAAGCCGACGCCCCAAGTGGTTTGATGTTTCGGGGCGTTCGCGCCGCTGAGCGGTCTTCCTGAATTGTTGTCTAGTCTCCCTGAGCCGCGGGCTTTAGCCCGCGCGATTCCCCGGCCGGCGAACAGCCGTGGAACGACGAGAAACGACATGAGTGCGCGCACCTGATCCATGGTGATTGAAACCTTTTCCCGATGGTTATCGGTTATGCAACCAACCGGGGTTAGGAGCCTGTTGACGAACTCGACGACGCTTCCCGAACCCACGTTCCGGGGCGTTCTACGGCTGCCACCGGTGGGCCCGGCGCGCCGGGACTACTTTTCCAACGGGCTCTCAGCCCGGAAACCTCACCGCAGAGCACGCAGAGCTCGCGGAGACGAAAAGAGGAGCCGGGATCGCGGCCGAGGAGCGTTCGACAGAATGTAGTGTGTAACAAGAGCGAACGTGCGGATTCCGACATAACGTCTTTCTACACAAACCTCTGCGTTCTTAGCGGTGTGAGAAATGCGTTAGCCTCGTTCCTCCGAGACTTCTCTTGATTTTGCCCGCATGGTTGGGAGCCTCTTTACGGGTCCGTGACCCAGTTGGCGTTGGGCACTTTCCAGAGCACCGGGCGCAAGCCCGGTGGCATGGTCGCCTTGACCAGCTTCGCGGGGCATTCTGACGCAGGGAGGTCCGCAGGCTGGCGCCGGCGGCTCCGACCGAGCGTGGCGATCCCGCGGGAAGTGTCGCGGACCCTTGTCAACTTCCATGGAGTGCTTCAACTGGCGATGATCCGGCGATCGCTTACACTACGGTTTCCAAAAGTAGGTCGGGCTCTGCCCGACGGAGTGTGTCACCATCCCAATTGCGTCGGGCAGAGTCCGACCTACCTCGCTTGGACGGACTGCCAGAGCAGTTCCCGTTTTTGCGTACCGCACGCGATGCCCGCTTGGCGTCTTCTCACAATGCGAATTCGCGCGGGCTAAAGCCCGCGGCTCGGCACACATTATCGGGGAATGCTCCAATGGCTGTGTCCTTGCTGTTCTGGGCTTGTTTGCTCTTGCCGGGGTATGTGCTTGTCCGCCGCGTATCACCCGACGATCTTAGGTCGGGTATGCTGGGGACGGTTGCATTGTCCTCGCTGGGCGCGTTTGCACTCCTCTCGCCTGTTTCGATTCTCTGTTACTTGTTGCGAATGCCGGTCGCGGTGTTTGCCGTGGCAGCCGTCATGGCGATGGTCGCCGCCTTGGTTCAGATCATACGGCGAGGTTGGTGGCGTGACCTCGGCAAACTGCTCGCGGCGGGGATCGGCGTCGAGCTGCTGATCCTCATCCTCGACATGGTGATGGGTGGGCGCGTCGGCGCCTTCATCGCCGGCGGCGATGCACGACTCCACCTCGCGCGCATCCGCTTCATGCTGGACCACGGGATGAGCAATCAGGATCCGTTCATCGCCGCTACGTGTTTCTTTCCCGTCTACCACACCAACCTGTTGCATGCGCTGCACGCCGCCTGTTCCTACGTGACGCGCGTGGATTCCCTGAGCGCGTGGTTTATGAACCTGGTGTGGGCCAAGCTGCTCATCGCCTCGGGTTACTACTTCCTCGCCTGGTGCGTCTTCGGGCGTCGATGGGTAGCGTTGATCGTCGCGCTGTTTGCGATCGGCTGGC
>JADFOB010000272.1 GCA_022563055.1 Planctomycetota bacterium | reverse complement strand
AGGCTGCCAGATGGAACCAACTCCCAAGTTTTTTCAAACATAATTCGACAAAACAATTTTTGTCAAAACCCCTCGTCTGCTCGATTTGATAACCACACCATCCCCACGAAGAAAACGATCATCGAGAGATAGAGTTTGCCGCTGATCGCACCCAACAGCCACCACAGTCACCTGTTCGACTATGTCCGTTCGCTTCCATCGCTGGGTATTCGAGAACTGACGGTTCGCGTGAAAGGATCGTCTCCCCGCAAGGCGATGTTGAAGGTCGCTTCGGGTTCGATCACGCTCTTGCCTTCCGTGACGGAGCCGGAACTGCGCCACCGTCCACCATGATCCTGCCAAGTGGTGCGTGTGTGGGAAGCCGATCCACCTGGCGATGAAGAAGGATTGGAGTGGATCTTGCTCACCAGCCTGACCACCGCGACCTTCGATCAGGCCGGCTACGTGAGTCGTGGTTATGAGTTGCGATGGCTGGTGGAGGAGCTTCACAAGAGTGAGAAGACCGGGTGCGGGCGTGGAGGAACGTCAACTGCGGGACACGGATCGGCTCGAGCCACTCATCGGGTTGCTGAGCGTGGGGTTGCTGAGCGTGCTGGCCGTTCGTTTGCTGCAACTGAAGTCTGTCGCTCGTGAGGAGCCGGATAAGCCGGCGCGTGATTTGTTTGGTGATGAAGCCGTGCAGGTAATGTCGCGGTATCTGGAATGCCCTGACGCGAATCTGACTGTGGAAACCTTTTGGCGTGGGATTGGACGACTGGGTGGTCATCCAGGCCATAAGGGTGACGGCCCGCTCGGTTGGCTACGCGCGTGGCGTGGGTGGCAAGCATTCCAACTGATTCTGCTCGGCGCGAGTGTATTTGCTCCAAGAAGATCCGAAATATGTGGGTCATGGCAAGGCGCAAGCGACGGGTTCCCCTACGGCGTCGACTGAGCACGCCGCGCTAGCGCTGGGGGCTCGGATCGACGGTTCCGCGCGCCCGTCACACGCCAATCGCTTCATCACCATGTCCGAGAGATCCTCCACCTTGGATAACCAGGACTCTCCCTCGACCACTCGGGCTACGCTCTCTCCGCGATTCCGCGGACGCCTTGCCAGAACACGATCGCACGCCTCGGCGAACGCTTGGGGCGTCGCTCCGAAGGTGATGAGGTCGGCGTATCGCCGGGCCTCGGGCAGCGGCGTCGAAACGATCGGCAAGCCCGCCGCGAGGTACTCGTGCATTTTGATCGGATTGATGTTCCGCGTCATGGCGTTCTGTGCAAAGAACATCATGCCGGCGTCGAAGGCGGCGCAGTACGCCGGCAGTTCGTGATAGGGTCGACGCCCAAGAAGCAACACATTCTTGCGTCGTCTCAACCCGGACACGTCGATCTTGCATTCGCCGAGCAGGGCAAAGGTGTACTCGGGACGAAGCGCCGCCACCTCCGCGAGCAGGCCTACGTCGACCCAGTTGTGGATCAGGCCGAAGAACCCGAAGATCGGACCCCGTACGCCGCGTAGATCGGCGGGACGTTGCAGCCTCTTCCGCCAGGACTGCGCGAAGTGGTCGTAATCCACGCCATGGCGAACCAGCTCAACGTCGGGCCGAATCGCACGCTTGCTGCTCAGGAGTTGCTCCGACGTCGTGATGACCAGGTCCGACCGCTCGAGCAACTCATCTTCCCATGCGGCGATGCGCGCAGTGTCGAACCCCTCAAACCGGCGGTACTCATCCACACAGTAGTAGAGGAAGCACTCCTCGTTGAATTGCCCGATCAGAAAGGGAACGTCCGGCGCGAAGGTCCAGACCTGGATCGGCTTTTGCCCGGTCCGGTCGACACTCGCAATCGCCCGACGAATCTGCGAGATCACCAAGAGTTGGTGCACGCGATGGAGCAGCCGGCTCCTTGCACCGGGGATGACCAGCGGCGTCATCTGAACCATGGACGGGCTGATTCTCCGGATGCCGCGAGCGACCCGCCCGATGGCGGAACAAGCCGCCCCGATGTCCCGCCGACCCAAAGTCGGTCGTCGGGTTCCGTGGTAGTTGATCCAGACGATCTGATTCTTCCGGGAAAGAATCTTCATGATCTGGTGCTTGCTCGTCGGATCGTAGTCCCACGAGCTGCCCACCGACACGATGATCCGTCCCTCGATCAAGTCTTAACTCGACAGTGCAAGAAAGCGTCTATGTCCGTACATTCCGGGCGACAAGGCTGACGATCGGCGGTCAAACCGGCGCCTAGTGCCCTGTCATGCTTGTTTCTGCGGGTAAGCGAGATCTCTGTAGCCCAGCCGCCCTCGGCTGGGTGCCTGCTCGGACACAGCGGAGGGCCGCTGTCCCACAAAGGTCAGCCCGAGCAGTGGTACACCCAGAACGTCCGTCCGTTGACATGCGACGGAGCACTACTCGCTCGTTTCCTTTTTTCGGTAATACCGGTAGTAATCGTAATAGCGGGAGTAGTTGTAGGCGTATCCATAGCCATATCCGTACCCGTAGCGACCCGCCGGGGCGTCGCGTCCGACAATCAGGCAGCCCAGGATCGAAATATTGTTGGCCTGCAGCAACCTGGCCGCCCTCTTGGCGGCGTGCTCGTCCGTCTGGT
>JADFOB010000271.1 GCA_022563055.1 Planctomycetota bacterium | reverse complement strand
GCCCAAATTGATGGCCTGGGGTCCATCGTAGCGCGAGGTCGCGGTGACGATGTCCTCCGCGGCGTCGTCTACATAAAGAAACTCCCTGGTTACCTTCCCGCTACCCCAGCACCGGACGGCTTGGATGTCGTTGTCGACGGCGTCACAGAACTTCCGAATCAACGCGGGAATGACGTGCGACGTCTCGAGGTTGAAGTTGTCCTCCGGGCCAAAGAGATTCGCCGGGATCAGATAGATTCCCTTGAACTCATACTGCTCCCGGTAGGCATCGAGCATCACACCCAGCGCCCGTTTGGCAATGCCATAGGGGGCATTCGTCTTGTCAGGATAACCGTCCCGGAGGCGGTCCTCGTGAAACGGAACCTTGCACTTCTCCGGATAGGAACAGGCGGTTCCCACTTGCACGAACTTGTCGATTCCACGGCGACGAGCCTCCTCGATCAGGTTGAGCCCCATGGCCATGTTGGCAAAGAAGAACCGGCCGGGGCTCCGCCGGTTCGCCCCGATCCCGCCCACTTCCGCAGCCAGATGGATCACGATGTCCGGCTCCGTCTGTTTGAATAACGCACGAACCGTCTCGGGCTCGGTCAGATCGTACTGCGTCGATCGCGGTACGAAGAGGTCAGCCACGCCCAGCTCGCGCAGTCGCCGGCAGACCACGCGGCCAAGGAACCCGGCGCCGCCGGTGACACACACTCGTTTGTTGGATAGGTACGATCCCATAAACGCGGTCTTTCGGTCCGGTGTCGCCTGAGGCAGCTTGCTCACGCCAAGTCTTCAACCAAATCCACGGCCGAGAACCCAGAGTAGAGTAACACAAACGGCGGTTGAGGCCCACGGGATATCCCGCAGCTATTCCGTCGAACCAAGGCGCCCGTTAGATCAACGTAGCGACAAGAGGGCGTAGTTGCTTATTTGGCCGGTCGGCTTTATCGTTTGGTAAAGGCCGACAGGTATCGGGCGAAATGCCCCGCGATTAGGATTCTCGCTTTGCGATTCGCAGCTTCCATCAGTAGCAATCACGACGCCGACGCGGCGGTTGACGAGTTGCTCGCATCGATCGATCAGCGCGTGACGCGCGGAATGATCGATCTCGTCTGGTTCTTCTCCACGGCCCACTTCGAGGACGAGTTGCCCGACGTGGTGGAGCGCATCGGCGCGGCGTTTCCCAACGCCGTGCTCCTGGGATGCACGGCGGAAGGCACCATCGCCAACGATACTGAACTCGAACGAGTGCCCTCGATGTCGCTCCTGGCGGCGTCGCTGCCGGATGTGAAACTGCACCCGTTTCACCTGGTCCAAGCGCAGTTGAAGGATGCGGATACGCAGTTCGACTGGGAGCGCCTCGTCGGTGTCTCGCCGGAGAGCAAGCCGCTGTTCATCGCCGTCGGCGATCCCTTCCGCGTCGACATTGAAGCATTCGTCAACCAGCTCAACAAGCATTTTCCCGGTGCGCCGCTGGTCGGGGGTCTGGCGAGCGCCGGTCTTGCGCCCGAGCAAAACCGGCTCATCGTCAGCGGCGAGGTCGTTCGCGAGGGAATCGCCGGCGTCGCCCTGACCGGGCAGCTCGACGTGGCGACCGTGGTGTCACAGGGTTGTCGGCCCATCGGTAAACCCTTCGTCATCACCAAAGGCGAACGCAACGTGATCCATGAATTGGGCGGGCGTCCCGTGCTCGAGCAGCTTCACCGCGTTCTGGTCAAGCTGCCCGAGGAGGACGAGAAACTCGCCAGAGAGTCGTTGTTCGTCGGTCGGGTCATTGACGAGTACAAGAGCGACTTCTCCCGCGGCGATTTCCTGATCCACAATATCCTCGGCGTGGACCGCCGCAACGGCTCCGTCGGGATCGCCGGTCACGCGCGCGTCGGAACGACCGTGCAGTTTCATGTGCGTGATGCCGCCAGCGCTGACGAGGATCTCCGAAAGATGCTCTCGAAGCATGTGGGAACGGGTGTTCGCGGCGCGATGCTATTCGGGTGTAACGGGCGCGGCACCAACATGTGGCCCAAGAGCGGGCATGACGTCGGCGTTATTCGTGAGCTGCTGGGCGATATTCCGGTGGCCGGCTTCTTCTGCGGCGGTGAGTTCGGCCCGGTGGGAGGAACGAACTTCATTCACGGTTTCACCGCCAGCATCGCACTATTCCGGGGCGATGCCGACGATTGACGGCCCGTTCAAGAAACAGCCTTCCCAAGGTGGGCCGTAAAGCACCGAAGAACACGGGACCGGGAAACGATCGTCGCGTGTTCCAACGGGCAAGCGGTGCTCGGTCGCCGATCTTGTGATGGATATCCAAATGCGGGCAGGATGTGTGCCACTGCTCTTGAGCAGTGCTTCTCGTACGTCCGACACTGCTCAAGAGCAATGGCACGTCCAGAGAACCCATCAGTCAACATGCGATGGAGCAAGAAGCTTGTTGTGAAGCCCACCTGGCTCATCCTGCTCGCAACGTGGACGCTTTGTGTTAGCGATGCCCGCGCCCAGGCTATGGGGCGAACGACCGTGCAGGTGCCGTTGCGGGATGCAACGTCGGAACCGTCCACCACGGGCTCGCCGGACTCGATCGAACCGTTTGACCTACAGC
>JADFOB010000020.1 GCA_022563055.1 Planctomycetota bacterium | reverse complement strand
AAGTAGGGCGTAGCAACCGTGCGTGAAGAGGACCGTCTCGCCGCGGTCACGGCGAAGCGCCAGCTCGCCGCTCAAGTCCTCGACGCTGCGCAGCTTACCGTTGGCCAGACGATCTTCGAGTCGGAGTTCCGCCAGGATCTCTTCCGCGGTGATCGGTACGCAGCCAAAACGCTCGACCTCGAGACCGCCGGCGACGTTGGCCAACCTGACGGCGCTGACCAGATCCGCCCCCGAGGCGGTCGCGGCGGCCAGCATCGCCAGCACTGCGTCACCGGCGCCGGTGTTATCGTAGACGCTGCGCGGTACGGTCGGCAGATGTTGCCAGTCATTCACTCGGTCCACCAACACCGCGCCATCACGATCGACCGTCGTCACAATCGCCCGGGCATCCACCTTTTCAAGAAGCGTTCGAGCGGCCTTGGCGACCTCATCCAGCGAGTCGAGCGCCCGACCCGAGACGATGGACAGCTCCTGGCGGTTGGGTGTCAGGATGTCGGCACCGGCGTAACGCTG
The DNA here is from genome assembly GCA_022563055.1 of Planctomycetota bacterium. The sequence goes on along the minus strand of JADFOB010000020.1, from coordinate 9,679 downwards.
ATAGTCCGTGAGCCGGGCCGGGTCGACGAAAACGGGGCGGCCCGCCCGCCGTGCCTCTTGCACCACCGCGCTGACCAACGATTCCGTGACGATTCCTTTGTCGTAGTCCTCGATACAGATTACATCCGCTTGCGCGACGTGCGCCCGGGCGAGCTCGATCAGCTTTTGCGCACAATCGGCTGGTAGCGGGCTAACGTCCTCCTCGTCGACCCGGAGCAACTGCTGCCGGTGTCGATGTTGAGCGAGACCGACAAGGCGAGTTTTCGTGGTGGTCGGACGATCCGCCAGGGACATCAGCGCCGAAGTGTCCGTCCCCAGCTCCTCCAGGAGGGCCGTAAGCGTCTCACCGTCCCGATCCCGACCGATCACGCCGCAGCAGACGACCCGAACGCCCAGAGCCACCAGGCAGGATGCCACATTCGCACTTCCGCCGACCGCCTCGCGCTTCTCAACTACGCGAAGGACGGGTACGGGAGCCTCCGGGCTGATTCGCTCGGCGTCCCCATAGATATAGCGATCCAGAATCAGATCCCCGATCAGCAGGATCCTCCGCCCCGAAAAGGATCGCACGTAGCCGGTTAGCTCCTGCATCACAACCTTCCATCTCGCCCACGCAACCGTGATTCGGCGGCTGACGTCGCCGACAAGATGAGCATGGTAGGCTTGGCGTCGGGGCAGCGTCAACTTGGCGTCGGGGAAGCATCAACTAATGGGTGGGGCCATCCATTGTGGCATTAAGCCGGGTGGCCCACCGCGTTCGAAGGTGGGGGCGCGATTCGCTCCCTCCGACATGCACGATGAACCGATCCGTCGCGTCCAGGAATCGAGAACCCACGTCCCCAGGACATGGGCCACCGCCCGGACGAATAGCACGGCTCAAGAGCAGTGGCACGCGCGTCGGTCAGGCCGAGGGTGACAGAGCTTGAACCGGCTCGTCAGAACGGCACGGTGTCCTGCTCGGGCACGAACTGCAGCGCGGGGCCTTTCGCCAGCGGCGCGAACCGCGTGATTCTCTTGTCGAACTGAAGGTCGACCGTACCGACGGGTCCGTTACGCTGCTTGGCGATGATCAACTCCGCCTTGCCCTTCACCTCATCGTCGTCGGGCTTGTAATACTCCTCGCGGTGCAACAGAAGAATGACGTCCGCATCCTGCTCGATGGCGCCGGATTCTCGCAGATCACTCATGAAGGGCCGTTTGTCCTGACGACCCTCGGGCATTCGGTTGAGCTGCGCCATGGCGATCACGGGGATTTCCAGTTCGCGTGCCAGACTCTTGAGCGAGCGGCTGATGGTGGCGATCTCGACCTGCCGGCTCTCCGCTTTGGGTGCGTGCATCAGTTGGAGATAGTCGACAAAGACAGCTTGGATGCCGTGCCGTTGACGCAACCGGCGCGCCTTGGAGCGGAGTTCCATCGCGCTGAGACCGGGTGTATCGTCAATAAACAGCGGAGCATCCTCGAACGCATGACAGGCGTTTTGCAGCTTGAAATGGTCCTCCTCCGACAAGAGTCGCAGCCGAATCTTCTGCGCCTCCACGGCGGCGTGGGCGCTGACCAAACGCTGGGCAAGCTGATCGCTGCTCATCTCCATCGAGAAAAACACGACCGGACAGCGCTCCACCAGCGCCGCATGATGGGCCATGTTCAGCCCGATCGCCGTTTTGCCCATGGACGGGCGAGCGGCGATGATGATGAAGTCGCCCGGTTGAAACCCGGTGGTCAGATCATCGAGCGCCGGAAACCCGGTGTGCAGCCCGGTGGCGACCCCGTGCTCTTTGTCCTGAAGCTGCTGGGCGAGGCGGATCACCGCCTCGCGGATGGCTTGGGTGTTGCGGCTGATCCGCCGCTCGGTCACTTCGAAGATCTGTTGTTCCGCCCGGTCGAGAATCTCGCGAGTCTCGTCGAGGCCGGTGTAGGCCTGTTCCGAAATGCGCCCGGCGCACTGGATCAGGTCGCGCAGCATTCCCTTGTCGCGGACGATCCCGGCGTAGTATTCCGCATTCGCCCACTCGGCGAAGCTCTCGGCGAGCTGGATCATGTACTCCTGCCCGCCGACGAACTCGAACAGATCCCGCCGGCGCAGCTCGTCCGATACGACGATCAGGTCGATCGCCTTGCCCGGATCGTCGTACATGTCCACAAGAACTTCGAAGAGCTTCTGATGGGCCGGTAGGTAGAACCAGGCGCCGTCCGTCCGTCCGACGATTGGGATCACCTCGGCGATGGCATCCCGGCTCATCATCATCGAGCCGAGCAGCGCCATCTCCGCGTCCAGATCCTGCGGCGGAACTCGCTCGACCTGGACCGGTGCCGTCGGCGTCGTTGGGTTACTGACCGGGACTGTCGCCATGAGTGTCGGCCTCCATGCCGCTGGTAGCGCCCTGGGAAGGGCCTTCATCCTCATCGTCGCCCGGCTCCGTCTTGTCCCGGACCACCCACACTTTGATGGTGCTCGTGAGATCTTCCCCAAAACGCACCTCGACCGCCACGTTATCCAACTGGCGAATCGGCTCCGGGAGGACGACCTGTTCCGGTTCGATGTAATACTGCTCTTCCGCCAGTGCAGCGACAATCTCACGAGGACCGACGGAACCGTACAGGTGGCCTGTCTCGTTGGCTTTGGAACGGATCGTCACCTCGACGCCGTCGATTCGTGCCGCCAGCTGCTTCAACTGGGCCTGCTGCTGGACACGCTCCTCCTCGGCGTTTCGCCGCGCCTCGGCGAGCGCGCGCATGTTGGCCGGCGTCGGTTCCGTGGCTAGACCCTGTGGAACCAGGTAATTCCTCCCGTAGCCCGGTGCCACGTCGATAATATCACCAACGATCCCGAGTTTGACGATGCTCTTGCACAACAGCAGTTTCATGATCCGTTCTCAACTCCCACAACGTCCCGCCAAAAGCGGGATCGCATGAACCTCATCGTAAGACGTTAGTTTTTAGCCATCAGCTTTCAGCCGTCAGCTATCAGCCAGCTCAACTCGTTCCAGCGTTCAGGCACAGCACTCCTTCGAGCGTGCGCTTTAGAACGGGATGCCATCATCCATCGGCGGCGGGGGTCCGTCCGTGCTCGCGCCGCTCGGTGCAGGCGCCGTCGCCGTCGCCGCCGGGGCTTCCGTCTGACCACCCTGGCCACCCTCTGGGCCTCGTCCGCCACCAAGGAACGTGAAGTTCTCGACGAACACCTCGTGCTTGCTGCGTTTGTCGCCTTCGGACGTTGTCCACCGGTTCAACGTCAACCGGCCTTCGACGAGAACCTGCCGCCCCTTCGACATGTACTGGTTGAACGTCTCGGCACTGCGCCCGAAGAGGACGCAGTCGACGAAGCACACCTCCTCGCGTTCGGCGCCTTCGCGGTCCTTCCATTTCCGGTTCGTCGCTATGCTGAACTTGCACACCGCAGTATTCGCCGGTGTGTAACTCAACTCTGGTTCACGGGTCAGATTGCCCATCAACACGATGCGATTGTAACTCGCCATGACTTAACCCTCACGCAAGGTTACCCTATCAAACCAACCAGTCCGTCCGTCGCACTGATCTACTCATCACCGGATGCCGGCGGCTTCGAGTCCGGTTGATCCTCCGGCTTCTTCTCGACGGCTGTCTCCGTGGTCGTTGTTTCGGTCGCCGCGGGAGCTGTTGCCGTCGCCGTTGCCGTGCCCGTTGCCACGTCGGCGCCTGCCTGAGGTTTCTGGGCGGCGGACGAATCCGGTCCGCCCTTGGCAGACACACCGCCGCTCTTTTCGGCGGCCACACTGATGATCTCGTCACCGCGAGCGCCGACGGCCCGCTCCATCATCTCGGTCGTGACGCCCTCCGCTTTGAGGACGAGCACGCGAAGGAGGCACTCGGAAATCTGCACGTCCCGCTCGATCTCGGGGATGCGCCCTGGATCGGCCTTGAAGTAGACAAGCACATAGACACCGCGCTTGCGTCCCTCGATTCTGTACGCCAGCCGGCGCTCGTCCCACTTCTTGCAGAAAACAAGCTCCGCGTCCGCGCGCCCCAGGATCCGGCGAACCTCGGTCTCACAGTTCTCGAACGAAGTCCCGAACGTGGGGTCGAACAGGAACATTGCCTCATATTGGTTCAACGTCTGTCATCTCCTATTACAAGCATCGAGCTCGCACGAAAACCATCCGGGGCGTCGCCCTCGGAGCCCGTTGAAGAACTCGACGACGCTTCCCGAACCCACGTTCTGCGGCGCTCTACGGCCGCCAACGGGGGGCGGCCGCTACTTTTTCAACGGGCTGTTAGGGTTCAACCGGGGGCGGTTCTCCATTGAACTTCGACATCGTAAGCTCCGCTCCGCGCTCGATCCAGTATTCTACGGCATCGGCGCCTCGTAGGCACGCCGCCTGCATCACCGCCGCTTCGTCACCGGCGAACCGGGACAAGACGTAGCTCGTCGCGGTTCCGCCCGGAGCCCCGATGCCGATTCGCAAACGGCACCAGGCGTCGCTGCCCATTCGATCCACCACGTCCTGCAGGCCCTTGTGCCCTCCCGATGAGCCTTCCGCCCGCATTCGCAAGCGCCCCACGGGCAACGCGATATCGTCCGAAACCACGAGAAAATCGTCGATGTTCAACTGGTAGAACCTACCGGCTGCCACGACGGCCTGTCCGCTCCGGTTCATGAAAGTCGTCGGTTTCAGCAGTACAACCGGTTCCGATCGAAACTCCCCTTTGCCAAACCAAGCATGGAACTTTTCGGTCGCCAGACTGATGGACCAGCGCGAAGCCAGTTCATCGACCACATCGAACCCCACATTATGCCGCGTTTGGGCATACTTGGGACCGGGGTTGCCCAGACCGACGATGAGCTTCACCGCGTCGATCCCTTCACGCTATGACGACTCTTTTGATTCCTCATCCTTCCGCACGCGCCCGATCCGTTCGGGCTCGTCGGAGCTTTCCTCCTCCGCTTCCGCAGCCTCAGGTTCGTCCGCTGCCGCTGCGAGCTTGTGGATGGTCACGACGCGGTCATCCCCGCTGGTCAATGCCACCACGCCCACCGGCAATTCGATATCCTGGACCAGAAGCGTGTCATCCACTTCCAGGTGCGTGACGATGGGGCGCAACATGCTTGGGATATCCGACACTAGGCACTCCACCTCGATCTCCCCCAGCTGTTGGTCGAGGATCCCGCCGTGAGAGAGGCCAATCGGCACGCCGCGCGGCTCGACGCCCACCATCACGCGGACGAGTTCATTGACATCCACGCGCGTCAGGTCCATGTGGATCGGTAAGGTGCCGAGGTGATTGTACTGGATTTCCTTAATCAGACACTGCTGGCTCTTTCCTCCGAGCTCCACATTGAGCGTGCGCACGCCATGGGCCAAAGCCAACATCAGCTCATGCCGGTCCATCGACACCGACTCGACCGCTTCGCCATGGCCGTAGATCACCGCCGGCAATCGCTTCTCGGCGCGCAACGCGCGGGCAGCCCGCGTTCCCAATACGCTGCGCGGTTCCATACGGAGGGTTACCATTTCCGCCATATCAGTTCTCTCCCAGGCCGTCTAGCAAAACAAGGCGCTGACGGACCTATGCTCGTGGATGCGTCGAATGGCCTCGCCAAAGAGGTCGGCCACCGACAAAACCGTGAGGTTCTTGAGTTTCGTCCTAACTTCGGTGCTGACCGGGATCGTATCCGTTACGACAATCTCGCTGAGCTCCGCGGCTTCGAGGCGCTCCAGCGCTTGACCGGCAAAGACGCCGTGGGTCGCACCCACGAAGATTCGCGCCGCGCCGTTCTGGCGGACCAGCTTGGTCGCCTCACAAACCGTCCCGGCAGTCGTGATCATGTCATCAAACATCATCACGTCTTTCCCCTCGACATTTCCAATGATGCTCACAGCCGCCGTCGAATCCGCCGTCAAGCGTCGTTTGTAAATGACCGCCAGTTCCGTACCGAGCCGCGAGGCGAAATCTCCGCCGAACTTGATGTTCCCCACGTCGGGCGAAACCAGCACCGCATTCTTGAGCTTGCGATCCATGAGATGGCGCGTCAGCACCGGGGCGGCCGTCAAGTGGTCCACCGGGATGTCGAAGAATCCCTGGATCTGGTCCGCATGGAGGTTCATGGTCAGCACGCGGTCCGCACCGGCCGTCGTCAGCATATTGGCCACAAGCTTGGCGGTGATCGGCGTGCGACCCTCGGACTTGCGATCCTGGCGGGCGTATCCGTAGTAGGGAATAACCGCCGTGATGCGCTTGGCACTGGCGCGCCGGAGCGAGTCAATGCAAATCAGCAATTCCATCAGGTTGTTGTTGACCGGCGGGCAGGTCGACTGGATGACGAAGCAGTCCTTGCCGCGAACGTCGTCGTCGATCTTGACCAGCGTCTCACCGTCGGGAAACGCGGAGAGCACCGCCCGCCCACGCTCGATCTCCAGGTACGCACACACTTTGTCCGCGAGCGCCGTACTGGCTGTCCCGCCGAAAACGACAAGACCGTCAGAGCCCCGTTGATCCACCGATGTTCCGCGTGCCGCACTCATGACGCGCTCACTTCCTGACCGACGGTCGCTGGGGCCACGCCTCCATCCTCGAGCGTCTCGCCGGCTCCTACATGCCCGTGCGGTCCGACCACGCAACCTTCACCGATCGTCGCCCCCAGACCCACGAAGCTGAAGGGATGGATGGTCGTGTCGCACCCCACCGAAACATCAGCCTCGATCCATGTGGTGTCCGGATCCACGATGCTCACCCCATCGTTCATCAAACGCAGTTGAATGCGATCCTGCATGATCCGGGCCACCCTCGCCAGATCAAGCCGCGTGTTGATCCCGATGGCGTCCTCCGGTTCCATCGCCAAACCCGCCGACACACCATGCCCGGCCTCGCGCAAATGCTGCACCGCATCGGTCAAATAGAGTTCGCTGCGCTTCCGCGCGGACTTCATCGGACCCAACACGTCGAACAGTCGTTGGGCGTCGAAGCAATAGTAGCTCACGTTCACTTCGCCAATCGCCAACTGCTCGTCAGAGCAATCTTGCTGCTCGACAATCGCCACAAGAGCGCCGCCGGAGTCGCGGACGATCCGCCCGTACCCGGTAGGATCATCCAGCGTCGTGGTCGCCAGAACCAGCGCGTCGCCCGAGGCTTCGCGCTGCTTGAGCAACTCTTCCACCGTATCACGTCGCACCAGCGGCATATCACCGGCGATGACGATCACACCGCCTGTCAAGCCCGCCATCGCCTTGCGACAGCACGCCACGGCATCACCCGTGCCAAGCTGTCTGGACTGCTCCACCCACGTTACGTCACGCTCGGCAGCAAAGCAGTCCATCACCTCTTTCTTGCCGTGTCCCACCACGGTAATCAAGCGGTCCACGCCCGCCAAACGGCATGCGCTAAGCACGTACCCCAGCATCGGGCGTCCACAGAGCTCGTGCAGCACCTTAGGCCGGGCGCTGCGCATCCGGGTACTTTTACCCGCCGCCAGAACGATGGCAGCCGTTTCCGACAACGAAACAGAGCCTCTCAAAGTACACCGCACGCCAGTGGGACGGCGAGACCATTGACGCCGCACACACCCATCGCGCGCGACTACCCGGCCAGGACTCGAACCTGGAACGCCAGGACCAAAACCTGGTGTGTTACCGATTACACCACCGGGTATTCTTCCGGTGTCCGCTCCGACAATCCGTCGGGAAAAGCCGCAGCCAACCGCTTCCTCAAAGACCGCCGCGATCGAGAAAGGAACGCGGTTGCAGGCCCACACTCGTGGCTTGAGCACTCCTCCGCGAGTAGGAACGCCCACTAGCCCCGGCACGCCGGGACTTGCCCCAGGTTCTGCGGACTCTCGCTGCTCCATCCCGTTCGCACGGAACCCAGCAGCACGCGGAGAATATGCAAACATGCCAACCAAGTCAAGCGGGCGTTCTCGACCGGCGCCACCAACACTGAAACACCCCATAATGCCACTTCTAGATAAGTTTCCGATAATATGGAGCAAATGCGTTGATTGGGTTGGATTCCAGGAGGCCCGGTGCCCGATAACATGGACTCGATTGGCCGGTAGAGAAACACGAGACGCGAGTGGAGGATCATTGAACGATGTTCAAGAAATCGAACAAGCAGAGAACATGGCGCGCTGTGGCCCTGACCTGTGCTGCCGGAACGCTGTTTGGAGCGAGTTGCAGCTCCGACGGGTTTCAAGCCGTTGTCGCCGGTGTCGAGGCAGCCGCCCAGGAGCTCGATCGCCAGGATCGGCACGACGACATTTCGTTCGGCAACTGGCTGCTGGACGAGCTTGGGGATCTATAAGGCGGGTTCGCTGCCAAACTGCGCCGCCGCACCGCCCTGCCCACCGTCAACGCCTTGGCACAAATGCCGTTTGTGCGTCGGGTTTTTAATCCGCCCTGGTACGGCGAGTTCGGGAAGCCGGCGCCGTGAAGACCGGCGCGGGGCCGACCAGAACGCGGGCGACCAGGTCGCCCAGACGGTAGGTCACAAAGACAAGAACGACCGACAGGATCATCGACTCGAATACCACGAGCATCGCGAAAACCGTGGGAAAGAAGCCTCCTTGAAGGCCCAGCTCCGCGGGTCTTAGAAACACGTCCGGGATCAATGTGAAGATGTCGTCCGATCGAAGGCCCTCAAACCTCGGCGGGTGACCACCACCGCCAAGAGTGGTCAGCGCGCGTGTGCTCATAATCGAGGCCATCTCGTAGTAATCACCCGGAAGGTTGTAAAAAGGGGCCAACCCCAGCACAACGGCGGGACCGGACAGCACCGCCCGACGCCTTCTCGTACAGAAGCGAAGCAGGGGAACACCGATCAACACGGTCAACATGAACGGCGCGAAATCACACGCCAGATAGCGCCAGTCACTGCCTTTGGTGTCGAAGTCGGTGAGTTGACCGGCGTAATCGCTCCCGGACTCAATGAACGGGAACCACTTCGCCAGGTACTCCCCACCGTAGTACCACTTCATGTTGAGCGTGCCGACCTCGCCGCCGGTCCAGATGAGGCCATAGGCGTGGAGCAACTCGTGCACGGGGACATACACAAACCAGGTGACGGTGATGCTCAGGACCATGACGACCATGACTCCGCGCGGTCGAGCACCCGTCATGAGATGCTCGAGGCAGGACATCATGTCGTCGTAGGGCATTCGGAAGAAGCGTTTCACTCGTCTGTCTCGCTGGTTTACGATCCTTGGTGCAAAGTTCGCTATTGCGTAGTCCCGGCGCGCCGGAACGCCACGTCTACCGCGGCGCCGGGTGCCCCATGTCCTTCCTTGGGAGGCGGGGGAGACGATTCTGACTTGTGGGTGCCCGGTGCTAACTCGTGCATGTTCGCCGTTGACGATTCATGTCCCCCACACGCAAGAATCTGTTAACCTTCCTTATTGATCGTGATTCGTCTCGTCTTCTTTCCCCCAATGATCTCTATTGCATCAGCAGTTGCGTTTATATCCCACACGTCGCCAGAACGAAGAACTCTTGTATATAGAGTTTCACCATCTTGACCGTAAATCGCCACGAAGCAGCGTGCGGTTGTCGCACGTGACTTGTTGGTAATCATGATTATCCCACGACCACTGAGAGTTCCGACGCCAAGTCTGACCGGATGCATGTTGAACACGGCAGGCAGTTGTTGGTCGACGATCACCCTGCCCGCAGCGCGGAGTATGAATCTGTTTCGCGTGTACTGTGCTTCAAAGTT
>JADFOB010000270.1 GCA_022563055.1 Planctomycetota bacterium | reverse complement strand
TTGAGAAGCCCATCAATCCTCGGCGATAGAGCACCAACCGGCTGTGAGGGTAACTTCCCACGCCCACTTGCTCAACCTCCCCATGTGGCACTAACGTAGCGACGACTTTCCTGGGACACGTTGTTGGCTGGAATTCGAGCATGCTCGCACTATCGAGTGTATGGATCGCACTGGCGTCCTTGTTGGTCGCTCTGGCGATGGTCCTGCACCGCCCGCTCTTCACCGACGTCACCGTCACGCTCGTCTTGTACTTCGGATCGCCCGGTGCGATGTGCTTCGCGGGACTTGTGCTATGGGCGTACCGAAAAGAGCCCACCACCGATCCCGGAATCCGTGCCCAGCGGGTCCAGGCCAAGGTCGCCATCGCGGTGGCGGTCCTCGCCGCGTCGATCGTCTACTTGCTCATCTTCCGTTCCCAGAAGCTCGAACCGATTGTACCACCGGTCACCACTGCGTATAATCACGCGGGTTGGAAGAACGAAGTCGATCGATCCGTCGAGGTAGCAGGTCATGCACATCACTCTTAACGGCGAACCGGAAACCCTCGACGATGGCGCGACGGTTGCGGGCCTGCTGCGGAAGCTCAAGCTCGATCCGGTTCGGGTCGCGGTTGAACTCAACGAGGATGTCCTGACCCGCAAGACCTTTGCCGACACCCGAATCGGCGAGGGCGACTGCGTCGAAATCGTCACGTTCGTGGGGGGCGGCTAATGTCTGCGCAGCAATATCGGGTCGGATCCTTTGAGTTTACTTCACGACTTTTCACCGGAACCGGGAAATACGCCGACTACACCCTAATGGAAGCCGCGCTGGCGGCGTCCGAGTGCGAGGTCGTCACCGTGGCGATCCGCCGTGATGTGCTCGGTCCGGGCGGCGGTACGAAACCGGACAGTATCCTCGATCACCTCGACTTGGACAGGTACACGGTGCTACCCAACACGGCTGGCTGCTTTTGTGCCAAGGATGCCGTGCGATCGGCGAAGCTTAGCCGCGAACTGCTCGACGGACTCGGCAACGCCGGTGCCAAGTGGGTCAAGCTCGAAGTGCTGGCCGACAAGAAGACCCTGCTTCCCGATCCCGTCGGCACGTTGGAGGCAACGGGGGAGCTTGTGGCTGCGGGATTCGAGGTTCTGGCGTACAGTAACGACGATCCGATCCTCGCCCGGCACATCAAAGATGCAGGTGCCACGAGCGTCATGCCGTTGGGTTCACCCATCGGCAGCGGGCAGGGCATCCTCAACCCCAACAACATTCGTCTCTGCTTGGAGTACCTCAAGGAGGACGATCCGGATTATCCCGTGATTGTCGACGCCGGGGTGGGAACAGCCTCCGACGTGGCTGTGGCCATGGAACTCGGCGCCGACGGCGTCCTGCTCAATACCGGAATTGCAGGGGCGAAAGACCCCGTTCAGATGGCCAGGGCGATGGCGCACGCCGTTCAGGCGGGTCGTCTCGCGTTCCTTTCCGGACGCATTCCCAAGAAGCGATATGCCACGGCTTCGTCGCCCACCGATGGGATCATTCAGCCGGCCGTGCAGACGGTCTAATGCTGTATCGCCGATGTTGTGATGGGTTGTCGGAGACGACGATGTGTGCCACTGCTCTTGAGTCCCGACGTACGTCGGGATTCTTCGTGCGACCAGCTCGGTAAGTCCGGGACGTGTTTACGGGTTCGCAGCGGATTCAGAGCCCGGAGCGCGAGCGACGGGTCCGGCGAACCACCCCGCGCTAGCGCTTAGGGCTCGGATCAGTGGCACAAGAGAAGAACCCTACGATTACCCCTTGGATCGACGCGTGCTCGCTGTTGACGGATTCGCTCACACCTAGGTAGGATGCCACGCTTGGAGTGCGGTGCCGCAAGGGAGCGCTGCGGGTGGCGTAAACTCAATGATCGTCGATTGTTACACACATATCTGGGACGCCGTGGAGCAACTAGGACGTTGCGTTCCCGCCAGCGGCTCGCCGACGCACTTCGCGCCGCCCACCGACGGCCCACTTACTGCGACACCCGCCAGGCATCTAGCCGCCAGCGAGCCCGTGGACAAGACCATTGTTCTGGGCTTCAAGACCGACTACCTCGGGGCGGAAATCTCGAATGAACTGGTCGCGGCCTACGTGGCTACGCAGCCCGATCGTCTGATCGGTTTTGCCGGGGTCGACCCCAGCAATCCCAAGGAGGCCATCAACGCGCTGCGGCACGGTCGCAACGAACTCGCCATGCGGGGCATTGCGGTGGCACCGGCTGCTCAGGATTTTCACCCCAATAACAGCCAGGCCATGCTCGTCTACGCCGCCGCGGCGGAACTTGATCTGCCCGTTCTCTTTCATACGGGCGTGTACATCTCGAGTGCGATGAAGCTCGAGTACGCAAGACCCGTCCTGCTCGACGAGGTCGCGCGAGAAATCCCCGAACTCAAGATCATCATCGCCCACATGGGGTACCCCTGGGTGGATGAGACCATCGTCCTGCTCGCCAAACACCGGAACGTCTACGCCGAGATTAGCTGGTTGCTGTCGCAACCGTGGCAGGCGTATCAGGCGCTGGTGAGCGCCGATCAGTTCGGCGTGATCGACAAGCTGCTGTTCGGACGTG
>JADFOB010000269.1 GCA_022563055.1 Planctomycetota bacterium | reverse complement strand
TGCCGGTCGTACGAAAAGCACTGCTCAAGAGCAGTGGCACACATCCCACCCCGTTGGCGATTGATCGCAGCATCGACAACAGGGGACCATTCGCTTCGCCGATATTATCGGTAGGTCGTGATGATGAAGCATGCGGGTCTTGCCAGCGCCGCCGGAAATGCGCGTTGGAGCACCGCGTAGGGCTGGGGTGGTGGAGTCTCACCGCATGAAACTATGTTTGATCTCGCCGTCGTGGACAATCGCCAACAAGAAGTGGCGTTACCCGCAGATTCCACCTCTGGGCATCGCTTACCTGGGGGCCTCCGCGCGGCGAGCCGGACACGACGTGACGGTCATCGACGCGCTGGGTGAAGGGCTCACCCGCTTCCACCCATTCATCCGGGGCTGCTACGTCAACGGGCTGTCGATTAAGGAAATTGTCCAACGCGTCGAGCCCGACACCGATGCCATCGGAATCGGCGTGATGTTCTCGAAACAGTGGCCGTTTGTTCGGCGACTGTTGGACGCTCTGCGGCAGGCGTTTCCCGACACGCCCATCATCGCCGGCGGCGAGCACGTCACCGCCGCGACGGAGCACGTTTTTGAGAGTTCACCGGTTGACTTCGCCGTGCTCGGGGAGGGTGAGGAGACGCTCATCGAGTTGCTGGATGCGTTGTCGCACCCGAAAGATCTCAGCGTCCAAGACATCGAAGGGCTCGCCTATCGCGCACCCACGGAAGCAACCATGCCCCGTGCGGACGGGGACACTCAACTCAGGACGTTGGAGGGTGGCGGGCAAACACGGATCGTGCGTAACCCCGCGCGCAAGAGACGCAGGGACTTGGATTCGGTTCCCTGGCCGGCCTGGGATCTCATTCCGGTCCACAACTACATGGAGGCCAATCGCTTTCAGGACGCCACCGACCGTCGTGTGATGCTCATCCTGGGGACGCGCGGATGTCCGTATCGCTGCCGGTTCTGTTCCAGCGTGGCGATGTGGACCACCCGCTTCTTCATGCGTGAACCTCGTGACATCGTCGATGAAATGGAATCCTACATGCGCCAATACGGTGCGACGGAGTTCCACTTTCAGGATCTGACGTTCGTCATCAACAGAGCGTGGGTTATGCGCGTGGCGGACGAGATACACTCGCGGAATCTTGGCATTATCTGGAAGCTTCCCAGCGGAACGCGAAGCGAAGCCTTCGACCAGGAACTGATGGTCAAGCTGAGCGACACCGGTTGTACCGCGCTGAGTTTCGCGCCCGAGAGCGGCTCCAAGAGAATGCTCGAGGTGGTGCAAAAGCAGGCCGATCCCGACCGATTCATCGAACTCGGAAGGATCGTTCGCCGCAACCGCATCAAGTTGAAGCTCGAGGCCTTTCTCATTATTGGTTTTCCCGAGGAGACCCTGCGCGACCTGTGGCAGACTTACGTTTTCATCGCCCGCCTTGCCATGGTCGGCTACGACTCGGTGCTTTGCAGCCGGTTTACCAGCTACCCCGGCTCGGACTATCACCGCGGGCATATCAAGAGCGGACTCATCGAATACAACGACGAGTTTTTTCTGGATTCGGATACGGGCTACTCGCACCATCGCCGTGCCGGTCGGACTTGGCATCCGCGCTGGAGCGACCGAAGCATCAAGCGGCTCATCACCTTGGCCTACTCCTTGTTCTTTACCGTTTACTATCTTAGCAGGCCGTTGCGCATGGTGAAGAGTGTCGTCGCTGTGTTGCGCAACACGCCCAGAACGCGAATTGAAGTGGTCTTCGCCCACGGCTTGATGCGCCGCGTCCGTCGAATCGCGGCACTTCTGTCGGGGCGGCGCGCAGCCCGGAGTATCTAAATGACCGTGCGCGCACGTGCCACACAACTCGGAGCTCGGAGCGCAAGCGACGGGTTGGGCGTACGATTGCCCCCCCGAATCGTGACCACTCCTTTGCAAAAGTGGGCCACTCGCCCCTTGCACTGCTCAAGAGTCCCGACGTACGTCGGGAGCACGCCCGAACACTTAGGTGTGAGGATGCCCTAGCGAGGTTTTGCATGAAACTCTGCTTGATATCGCCTCCCATGACCGTCGTCAGCAATGCTTGGCGGTATCCGCAGGTTCCGCCGCTGGGAATTGCATACCTGGCTGCCAGCGCCCGGGAAGCGGGGCACGACGTGACCGTTGTCGACGGTTTGGACGGCGCCCTTGGAACTTTTCATCCGTTTATCCAAGGAAGGTACATCAATGGTCTGACCATTGACGAGATCGTGCAACGCGTACCTCGGGAAACCGAAGTCATTGGTGTGAGCATCATGTTCTCGAGCCATTGGCCGCTTGCCCGACGGTTGCTGGCTGCATTACGCTCGGCCTTTCCCTCCACCACCATCGTTGTCGGTGGTGAGCACGTGACGGCCGTAACCCAGCACGTCTTCGACAGTTCACCGGTTGACTACGCCGTGCTCGGCGAAGGGGAAGAGACGCTTGTGGAGCTTCTGGATGCGCTTTGCGGGGAAGGAACCTTGGATGTCCGGCAGGTGGAGGGCCTGGCGTATCGTGCCTCCTCCACGTCGCGCACGGATCAACCGGGCGCGGGTATCCGCCTGGAGCTGCTGGATAACCAAAGGCAAGGCATCGTTCAT
>JADFOB010000268.1 GCA_022563055.1 Planctomycetota bacterium | reverse complement strand
GTGCGTGTTGGCCTACGCGTTGTGGAAGTCTCTGGCTCACATGCTTGGCAACGCCGGGGTCAAGACACGAATCCGCAAGAAGGATCCGGACGCCCCCGAAGGCGGGCCGCAGGATCGTCCGATGAGCCCAGCCATCGCCTTGAAGCTCCTGCACGATGTTCAGATCGGCGACATTCTGCTGGAGACGGTGGAGGGGCGTAAGCTTCGGCTTCGGCGGGTCGCCCGCCCCAATCCGGAGCAAGCGGAGATCATTGCCGCGCTGGGGCTGTCATTACCGGAGCGAATCTGTGCCGACCGCGACGTCACACCCAGAGAATTCACAGGCGCCCTGCCTCCGCCCCATTGAGTACCCCGCCAAAATGTAGTGAGGACTTTTGATCGAAAACCGCCGCTGCGCTATCCCCAAGACCGATTCACCTCCCAAACTGCGCAACCCGGGTTAGCGCCTTCTCCTGGGGATCGCTGGCGGGGGCCGTCTGCCCGCCGTCCATCTCCAGCACGATCAGCACCTTGCCCTTCGGCGTCCTCTTCACGCCCCGCAGTCTGAACTTCATGGGTTTCTGTCTCATGCCGTATTCTGTCGCCGCTGATTCTCGGACGTTGCTGATTCGAGCCCGGATCGGACCCCGAAAGGCCCGATGTGGCCATTTCCCACTTGCCCACTTGCCCACCATCGTGTATACTCTTCCTGAAGGGAGAATCGGCCATGATCGAGTCAACCAAGACCACGGACGCCAAGGGGCGTGTCGCCCTGGGGAAGGCTTTCGCGAACAAGACGGTGATCGTCCGGGCGATCCACGAGACGGAGATGCTGGTCAGCATCGCCCGCGTCCTGCCCGAACGTGAGGCGTGGCTCCTTGAGAATCCAACCGCAAGGAAGCGTGTCGATACCGGCCTACGCGAGGCCGGATCCCGTGAGTTCAGCGACTCCCCGCCGGATCTCGACGCCGACGCGGCGCTGGCCGACGAGCTTGAAGACCGCTGATGTTCGCCGCAGTCTGGACCGTCAAGGCTCAGGAGACCTACGACGAACTCAAGGCGAAGGCCGAGGCGTCATTGAAGGCCCGACAGCGATCCAAGAAAACCAACCAAGGCAACCAAAGCCGAGGGGCTGTTCAAGCAGGTCCACAAGTGCATCCGTCACCTGATCAGCAATCCGAAGCATCCGGGCCTTGCGACCCACGAATACCACACACTGACCAACCCCTATGACGAGAAGGGTAAGGTCTTCGAGGCCTACGCCCAGAACGACACACCCGGAGCCTACCGCGTGTTCTGGTGCTACGGACCCGACAGACGCCAGATCACCATCATCGCGATAACGCCCCATCCGTAGCGAGACGTACCGATCCGCGCTCCACCGCGCATCCATACTCTGTCACCTGCGATTTCGCGATCCGATCGTCTGATCATTTCGACGGTTCCTCAAACGCTCAGGTGCCGGTCTGCGGTGTCTCCACGCGTTGATCCCCAGTTCTCCCCCCACCCCGATAGAATCCGTCATCGGAACCATGACCCTTTCGGAGGAGGAGGACGACAATGCCAAGACAGGACTACGACGCATACGACGAGCTGATTGATGACATCTGCAACTATCAGCAGGCGAATCCGCGGCACTGCGAGGCGGGGTCCAGCAATCCGGACTACGAGTACATGGCCAACGGTTGGGTCCACGTTTCCGACGACCCGCATGTCCAGGACGGCCCGTATTGCCCGATCGACACGCTGGACGCGCTCGAACAGTGCGGACGGCTGGCGTGCATGATCGCCAACGGGGAGACCGTCACGCGCGAGGATGCCGCCAGGGCCGCTGGCCGGGCCGTGAAATGCTTCGCGTACTACGACTACGAGCAGCAGGAGTGGTTCACCGAAGCGTGGCCGTTCACGAAGGAGCCTGCACATCGCGCCGCTCGGTCCGTCGATGCTCCCGAAGAAGCGCCGGCGGACGGGGGATCGGGCGACAAGTGCGAACGTGATGCGACGGCATGATTCCGAGATGAAGCAAGGGTCGCTACCGGCGGACGACGCGATCCGCGCGGACGCCATAGCGCGACCTCGCGCGTGAAAAAGCCGGGGCCTCGGGAAACCGAGGGCGGAGAAAGACCCCCCCCGCGGTTCCCGGGAGGAGTGCGTTTTCGGGCCCGTGGGGGGCGGTTCGGGAGCCGACCCACGTTCGGGATGAAATCCGGCAAAACCTCTACGTTAAGACCTTAGAAGATTGGACGGCAAGTGACATATCACGGCACTGTGCAGTTTCGTGAGGTGAGCAGCGCCGGCGAGCCGCCTGGCAAGCGTCTGTCCGGTAGGCCGCGTTCCGTGTGACCCGCAGTCTTCATGGCATCACGCCTGGCGACTAAGAGCATCCGGTGATCGTGGCAACGCACCGACCGCAAGACCATGCTCACTGGGCATCGCCCGCCCTTACCTGGTGCTCCGTCGGTAGCGGCGAATCCGGCTCCCGTTCGAAGGGGGACCGCCCGCAGGGCGGTCGCGCTCACGAAGATGTCCAGGAGAATAGTGACATAACACCGCCACTGCGCAGTTCTGCGCGCTGAGCAGTGCTGACACATCGAACGTCCCACCCCCAAGGGCGCGAGGCGACGGCGTGCGCC
>JADFOB010000267.1 GCA_022563055.1 Planctomycetota bacterium | reverse complement strand
CAAATCGCTACGCCCTCCAACGCCTTGGCGCACCT
Source organism: Planctomycetota bacterium (assembly GCA_022563055.1). The sequence continues at coordinate 2,588 of JADFOB010000267.1, read as the reverse complement.
GCTGGACGAGGTTGCCGTAGCGTGCCCTGGCGGCGCTGGGAGGCGCGGGGAGATTGTAGTCGTAGGGTTGATGGGCCAACCACCGCTTCTCGTGCTCTTGCTGATACTCATCCTCCGCCCCGTCAAGAAGGGCAGCAGGATCGTCGATTTCCACGTCCGCGCCCGCGTCGGCCAACTCGTCGAGCAGCAGCGATTTGTGCGTGAGGCCGGGGCTGTAGCTGTGCAGCAGTCGGCGAGCCCGCTCCATTTGGGCGGAGGCTTGGGTGTCAACCGTCCTCTGTGGGGCCTGAAGCGCCGGAAGAACCTGCCATCCGAGCCCACACACCGCCAGCGTTCCGATCAACACCATCCCGGCAATAGCCTTTTGGCTCACGTTGCGCTCTCCAAGTACGTGTTCCCAGGCACGTGTTCCCAGGCACATGCGCTCAGGCGCGTGCGCTCAGGCGCGTATCCCCAAGCACCTGGCTGCCTTCGATCGAGTTCCCGCTCGCTCCCGCGTGGTCCAAGACTGCTCCGCACGGCGCGCGAGCGAGATTGTAGCTTCACGCGTGGTGATTGCAAACGGCGAAGCGGCCCCGGTCGTCGACCCGTCGACCTGGTGCGTGACCGTTTAGGCGGCTTCCCAAGACTGTCCCAACCCCGTAGACGGCGCGCCGCGACAGTTTTGGCAAACCGCCTGAATTATCACGTACTCGACCTTGAGCTCCGGTGTGTTACTCCTCCCTCGGTGTCGCCTGGGCGGCGGCGGGTGATCGCTCCGGCATGAACTTGTAGAGCACCACGAGATAGACGGCGGCGACCACGAAACTCGACAGGCTGATCATCTGCGACACGGTCAGACCGCCGACGTCATGGGGGTTGTCTGCGCGCACCATTTCGAGCGGGATGCGCGCGAGGGGATACATCAGGAACATCAATCCAATGACAAGACCGTGTCGCTTCCGCCGGTAGAAGACGGTGGACAGGACTGCCGACAGCAGCAGCGCGTGGATCGCGGAGTAGAGCTGCGTCGGGTGGACCGCAAGTGCTCTGGCCCCGAGCGCAAGATCCTCCAGCTCGGAAACCGACATGCCCCGCTGGGGGTTTCGACGGGACGGGAACTTCTGCGCAAGGAGCACGCCGGTGAGTCCCTCCTTGTCCAGTGCGTTCTGCGTTTCCCGGAGCTCGCGCTCCCATTGTCGCACTTGCTGGGGATCCTGCTCCTTGTCGTTGGTGGCGCGCGCGGTCCGAACGGTCTTGAGGCGGCTGCGGAATTCCTTGGTCATCGCCTCACGAGTCTCGACGGGCATGTTCAGCGCGGAGGCGCGCACGAGACTGGCACGCAGACCGCCCGCGCTAATCAGCTCAGCCGGGACCGTCACACGCCGGTCTTCCCACTGGTGAACGTGGGCCAGGCTCCCGTAGGGGAACTCGACAGCCCACGGAGGATGCTCGGCGATGTTGCCGGAAGTCAGGCAGAGTCCGCCGAAACAACACCCGTTGAAGAAGCAGCCTATACGCCCGAACGCCAGCCCCCACATCGTCCCCGGAGCCAGGATGTCGAGATACAACCGGACCGACTGCTTCGTGATCATCAGGAAGGTGATGATGGCGACGGCGGCTCCCAGCACGCCGCCAAGGAACTCCAACCCGCCCTGCCGGATGTCGATGACGGCCAGCAAACGGTTCGGAGCGTCCGCGAAATCGCTCCGCCAATAATGCACGACATACATCAGCCGTGCGCCGCCCACACCGAACAACAACGCGAAGAAAGAAGCATCGAGCACTCGATCGGGGTCGGCTCCGACGCGCTTTGCGCGGTTCATCGCGAGCCACACGGCGCTTAGAAACCCGACCATCAGGCAGAAACCGTACGTCGTGATCGTCAGACCGCCAGGGAGCGTAAAGAGCTTCTGATGCATGGGATCATTCTACTTGGACTCTGCGGGACGGTCCACGCCCACGTTGTCAATCAGCCGGCACGCGCCGATGCGAACAGCCAGGCAAATCCGGGCGGGGCGATCGACGATGGTCATCGAAGCAAGCGTCATCGCATCCACCACGTCGATGTAGTCAATCTCCGCCGGTCCGGCGCGGAGGATTTCGTCCCGGATGCCCTGCACAACACCGGCGGTATCTTGCTCGCCCGCCGAGATGCGCTTGGCTGCGGCGAACAGGGCGCGGCTCAGTGACGTCGCCTGCTTGCGTTCATCCGGTAAGAGGTGCTGATTGCGGCTGGAGAACGCCAGACCGTCGGGTTCCCGCACCGTCGGACATGCGACAATCTCGATCGGGATGTTCAGATCGCGTACGGCCCTTTTCACCACGACGAGTTGCTGGTAGTCCTTCTCACCGAAAAAGGCCATCGTAGCCGGCAGGATGTTGAACAGCTTCACAACGACGGTCGCCACCCCGTCAAAGTGGGTCTGACGCGATCGACCGCATAAACTCTCCGTGAGCCCCCTCACGTGGACGGTCGTCGCCTCATCGGGTGGGTACATCGTCGCAGGCTTGGGCGCGAAAACGAGGTCCACACCGGCTGCTCGGCAGGCTTGAAGGTCCGCTTCGAGCGTCCGAGGGTACTCGTTCACATCGTCGTCTGGCCCAAA
>JADFOB010000019.1 GCA_022563055.1 Planctomycetota bacterium | reverse complement strand
GAGGGCGCGTCGTTGGTGTGCAGCGTGCTGAATACGAGGTGCCCGGTCAGGGCGGCCTGAATCGCCACGTCACCCACCTCGCGGTCACGAATCTCGCCGACCAGGATGATGTTGGGCGCCTGACGCAGCATGGCGCGAAGAATCCGCGCGAAACTCAGTCCGATTCCCTCGCGGACCTGACACTGATTCATCCCGGTGAAGTTATACTCGACGGGATCCTCCGCAGTGATGATCTTCGTGTTGGGCTTGTTGAGATCCTGCAAGGCGGAGTAGAGCGTCGTCGTCTTCCCCGATCCGGTCGGTCCGGTCACCAGAAAGATCCCGTTGGGACGTTTGATGATCTCGTTGAATCGCGCATGATCCTCGGGCGAGAAACCCAGCGCCTGAATCCCGACCTGAGCGGATTCGGGTCGGAGAATACGCAAGACGATGCTCTCGCCATGGTAGCTCGGCAAGGAGCTGACGCGGAAGTCGATCTTGCCTCCGCCAATCTTCATTTTGATGCGGCCGTCCTGGGGAACGCGCTTCTCAGCGATGTCGAGACCCGCCATGATCTTGAGCCGCGTCGTGACGGCGCCTTGCATGTGCTTGGGGATGTCGTCGCGTACGTGACACACGCCGTCGACGCGATACCGCACACGCACGCGATTGCCCATGGGTTCGATATGGATGTCGCTCGCACGCGCGTGGCACGCCTCGATGATGATCAAGTTCACCAGGCGGACAATCGGGGCCTCGCCGTCATCGGCGTCGACCGCCTTGCTCGGATCGGAGTCGTCCTCGGGCGCGTCCTGGTCAATGCTGGCCATCGTCTGTGATAGAACATCACCGTCGGGGTTGACGAACTTGTCGATGAACCGTTTGACTTTGCTCAGCGGTGTGAGCGACGGAATGATCTCGCGGTTGAGGCGGAACTTCAGCAGGTCGAGCGTCTCGAGGTCCAGGGGGTCGGTAATGACGACCTTGAGCTTGTCCCCGTCGACCCCCAGCGGAATCACGAGGTAGTCCTCCGTGAGCTTCGCGGGAATCAGATCGAGAACCTCCCGATTCACCGGGTGCTTGTCGAGGTCGATATACTCCAACCCGAACTGCGTGGCCAGCGCCTTGGAAACGTCGTCCTCGCTGCACTTCTCGAGCTCGATCAGCGCCTCACCGATCCGTTTACCGTGCTCCATGCCGTACTGGAGGGCCTCGGTCAGACCGTCGTCGTCCACCAATCCCCATCCGACGAGGATTTCACCAAGCTTTTTTCGTCTTTTGACCATACGATCTCACCAACGGAAGTGTAGCGGGCCTGTCCGTGCGGTTCAACCGCGTCCGCCGTGGACGAACAACTACGGCGATCCGTGCCCGGATCAAGCGGACGCCCGTCGCACCGTATGAACGGCTTTGGGAGGGTCGCCCCGCACGGTCCCGGTGCTCTTTCAATACTTCGTTGACGGGTTGCACGGGGGCCGCTCCCTAACGGTCGCGGTACGGATCTGGATGCCCGTAACGCCGTTCCGTACCGCGACCGTAAGGGAGTGCGCGTGGGATGCCCATCAATACCTGGCATACAGAGCACTACGGTGGGTGGTTGCCTGGCGCGACGATGGCGGCATCGGGCTTGGTCGAACGATCCATATCGGCGGAACGCAGGCGCGTTACCCAGACGAGCGAAATCACAGCAATCACCAGAACAAGACCTGCGATCCAGGTTGCGCGGATGCGGCCGATTCGCGGTGGGTCGTCCCAGATGGCGTCGCGCTGGGGAACCTCTCTTTCATCCAGAACAGCCGTCAACTCCTCGAGTTGCCGCGGGGGTGCCAACGCCGGTCCGGCAGGCTCGCTCGACTCAACGGGTTCAAGCGAAGCCGGCTCGATCGGCTGTGGTTTGTCGAATGAAAGATAGGAGAGGCACGCCGGGCAGTAGGAATCGGAACCCGACACCCGTTTGTAGCACTTCCAGCAGCGCCCGAAATAGCGGCACAGACCCGGCGTCTCGACGGCAAACCGCCATTGAAAATCGGTCGCCGGACCGCGAACGATCGAGGTCTCCGTAAGCAGCTTGCGGCGAATCTGCCGGATGATGCGCTCCAGGGAGACACCGGGGAACGGGTGAAGATGCTCGTGGACGTGCCAGGGTCCCGCGTGCGCGCGCATCTTGTCGAGCATTTCGTCGCTGAGATCCTGTCCGCAGTGGTTGCATTCCCGCTGGTCCCGCAGAACCAGCAAGCCGCAAGAGACGCAAGGCGCCGCGTGACCGTGCCAGATCTCGCGCCCTTTCCCACTCAGCGGTCCGATACCGCGCCGGGCAGCCACCTCCAGCGGGTGATCACCGGCAGGCAACTCGACCTCCTTTGGGGGCTTGTTCCCACGATCGCTCGTAGCTGTACCGTCACTCCGCTGCACGTTGACTGGCTCCTGATGCTCTATTGAGATTCTAGGTTCGCTTTTGAGTCCGGACAACCGCACAACCAGCTACCGCGGGGTGCGACTGCCGCTGGTACAGTGTTTCACCTGGTACTGTGTTTCACATAGTGCTGCGACTATGATTCTCACGTGAGCCGCAGGCCTCAGCCTCCGCGATGCTCGGATGGCCGTGGCGTCGGAGAGTTTCGTGGATTCGCGCAGGCGGGCGGGCGGCGGCGGGCGCGTGGCATGCCCAAGCTCAAAGCGCGGGCATGTTTGCCCCAAGGGTGTGCCTGCCACTGCACACAGCACCCCGGCCCGGCGCGATAAGATGGCGGACATGCTCCAGATCGGCAACTGGGAAATCCACTCGGTCAAGAACGGCTCGATCCGGCTCGACGGAGGATCGATGTTCGGCGTAGTACCCAAGGCGCTATGGCAGAAAGTCGCCCAACCTGACGAGCTTAACCGGATTCATCTGGCCACCCGCACGTTGCTGGCGATCGATCGATCGAACGGGCGCGTAGTTCTGGTGGACACAGGATGCGGTACGAAATGGACCCAGGAAAAGGCCGCCCGGTTCGCTATTCGCTTCGACGCTGAGGCGATCCCCAAAGCTCTTGGCTCTGCCGACCTGTCCGTCGAGGACGTGACCGATGTTGTCATTACCCATCTTCATTTCGACCATAACGGTGGGCTCACGGAGTGGGCGAAGGAACCGGGCGGCCCCACGCGGCTCTGTTATCCCAATGCCCGGCATTGGATCCACCGGAAACACTGGGAACATGCGAACGAACCGCACATCAAGGACCGCGCCTCCTTCTTGACGGAGGACTTTGCGGCCCTGGCTGACACGCACGCCTTGCATTGCCTCGAGGGGGACACTCCGGACCCACCCTGTCCGGGACTCCGCTGGGAAGTGACGCACGGGCACACGCCTTATCAGTTGCATCCGGTTTTCGGCAGCGGACGCGAATGCCTCCTGTTTGTCGGTGACATCGTGCCAACGGTGGCGCACCTTCCGCTCGGGTGGGTCATGGCTTACGACATGGAGCCCATGGCGACCATCGCCGAAAAACAGCGAGTTTATCGCCGCTGTTTGAGTGAGGGGTTGGTCCTCGCCTTTCCCCACGACCCGCAAGCCGGTGCGGTCGCGATCGGTGCGCCTCCTGGGCGACCCACCGTCGTCCGCACACTCCTCGCGTAGTGCTCTGTCAACGGTAATGCGACGGGTTGCGTGGACATTCCCGAGGTGTGCCGCTGCTCTTGAGCAGTGCGAAGTTGGTAGGTCGGGCTCTGCCCCACGGCAGATCGATCGTGGGGACGTTCCGTCGGGCAGAGCCCGACCTACGCCAGCGCGCAGAAAAAGGGCGCGAACTCGATTTACATCGGTTCGCGCCCTTCAAGAGCCAATTGCGCTCAGCTTCACACCGGCTCTGACCGGAACTCCCGGCGAACACCGTGCGAAGCAGGGGTCATGATCGACCCCGGTTTCCCACAGCACCTACACTACCCACCTGTTGCCGTGGGCTCGCCATCCTCGAACAGATCGAAGACGCTGTCCTGGTCGAAGACAAACTCGAACGCGGCGTACTCTGCTGCGTCAAAGAGCACGCGGTTGAAGAAGTTACCGCCGCCAAAACCACCAAAGCCCAGGCACCCGCCGCCAAACAGCATTGCACCACACATCGCCGCAACCGCGGCCCGCTTCATCTTACGCATCGCCAAATCTCCTTGTGACAAACGGTTTGCGACCACGTTCGGCAGGCATCGCCCAAACGAACAGATGGTCGTCATACCCAGCCGGGCACGGCCCGGCCATTGTTCCCAGCCTAAATGGGTGCGAGCCCGTCCCGCACTCCAACACTAAATAAACTCGTAACGAAAAGCTCTCGTGAACTACCCGCTCTTACCGCACCGCGCCAATCGGTGTTCCGCGCCAATCCATCCCTATCGCCAACCGCCTATCCGAAATACGTTCCGCGAGTTGGCAGCGGGATTATGCCAACACCGCCCGGTGAACGCAAGCAAATCTGCGATTCTCCAGAGGAACCTTAATCCGTCCCCCGCGCCACGGCACATGGCTCCGCGCCAGCGAGCCAAAACACGTAGGCAGTTATCGGGTAGGCGGTACGGCAAACATTAGCTTTTTGTAGCGTGCCTGGGACGCCAATCCGGGCACACCAACAACACCGCCAAGCCCCGCGCCACGCTGGGCACCACCCATTCCGGTGGCTCCCATCAGCCTGGGGCGAGACGTTCGCATACTCGCCCGAGGATGTCAAGTCCGTAATTACCCAAGAAAAGGAAATATTTGGCGCAGACAAGAGCGAAGTCGCCAATTATAGTCTGTGTGGATTTGAGCCCGACCTGGGGGATCCGCCCTCGGGCAGCCAGTCGGCCAGGGCGATGTCGACGTAACATTCTTACCCAAACTAACTTGCGCGTGGCGATGGACCCCATCCCCAGGTGGTGGCGGGGTCCTAGCGGGCAGGGCAACGCATGGAGGCTGGACATTGAATATGGTGGAAGCCACTTCCGAGACGGCTACCGGGACTTTCGAGCCCACCGGGAAAAGCGGCGGGTTTCTCCGATCGAGCGACGGCAACTACGCCATTGGGCGGGACGACGTCTTTGTGCCGGAGCAGCTTTGCCGGACTGCAAATCTCAGTGGCGGTGAGGTTGTCAGCGGAGTCGTCCGAACCCCTGCTCGCCGGTCGCGCAAGGGTCCGCGCGAATTGGACTGCATCACGAGCATCGGCGACGCCGCCGTCGAGGACCATCTCGAAGTGGTGGCCTTCGAGAAGCTAACGCCCATCGACCCCGAAAAGCAGATGGTCTTTGAAACGCCGGGTGGTCCGATGACCATGCGCGTGATCGACCTGCTGACGCCGATCGGGTTCGGGCAGCGAGGGCTGATCGTCGCGCCGCCCCGGACGGGAAAGACCATCCTGCTGCAACAGATGGCGCAGGCTGTCGCCGCAAACTACCCTGACGTCTACACGATGGTTCTGCTTGTGGACGAGCGGCCCGAGGAAGTGACCGACATGCGGCGAAAGGTCCACGGCGAGGTGATTGCCAGCAGCAGCGATCAGGATGTGGAATCGCATATCCGTCTCGCTCGCCTTGTCGTCGCCAAGGCAAAACGCATGGTGGAGGCTGGGCGCGATGTGTTTATTCTCCTGGATTCGTTGACTCGCCTGGGTCGGGCGTTCAACGCTTCCATTCGTAGTGGCGGCCGCATCATGTCCGGCGGGCTGGACATCAACGCGCTGACCGAACCCAAATCGATTTTCGGGGCAGCCAGGAACATCGAACATGGCGGCTCACTAACGATCGTCGCGTCCGCGTTGATCGAAACCGGGAGTCGCATGGACGAGGTCATCTTCAACGAGTTCAAGGGAACGGGGAACATGGAGATCATGTTGTCTCGTGAGATGGCGAATCGGCGACTCTGGCCCGCAATCGACTTGAACGCTTCGGGGACACGAAAAGAGGAGCTGCTGCTCTCGCCCGAGATGTTGTCGACCTCCCATTCGCTCCGGCGTTCGCTCATTGACCGTGGCCCGGTCCAGTCGATGGAGCGGTTGCTGGAGCAGCTTGGGCGGTTCGAATCCAACGCGGAGTTCGTTCTTGCGTCCCCGGGAGGTTCCCGGTAGAGTGTCTCGCGTCGGCATGTGTTTTGCCGGCGGTTTGTCCTGTAAAGACTTGTGGAACAGTAGGTTAGGTCGTCGGAAGGTAGCAGGGTAATGGTTATTACGGGCGATTTGAAAGTCGGAATCATCGAGAAGCATCGGATCCACGGCTCGGACACGGGATCCCCCGAGGTGCAAGTCGCGTTGCTCACCGCCCGGATCCGAGATCTGACGGAGCACCTCAAAGAGAACAAGAAGGATCATTCCGCCCGTCGCGGTCTGCTCAAAATGGTCGGGTTGCGGACGGCTCTGCTGCGGTATCTGACGCGGGCGGATCGAGAGCGCTACAAGCGCATCATCGCCGATCTCGGGCTGCGCAAGTAAGAGCACGCCGAGGCGTAGAGGAGAAGCGCCCGGCGGCCCGGAAGATCGCTTGCGACCCGGAGCACGGAATCCTCGGCGGCCTCCCCAGGACGATGGAACATCCTTCGCTCGGCATCGGGCAAGAAGACGTATAGGAATTGTTGGCGGGAATGAGATGGAGTTCATCTCGCAAGGCGAGATGGGCTTGTGTTGGGAACATGGACAGTCGACCTGGACAGTCGAGTAGGTAACAGGAAATAATGGAACACCACATCGTAGAACGAAACATCGGCGGAAGAACACTCAGAATCGAAACGGGCAAACTGGCGAAACAGGCGGCGGGATCCGTCGTGGTCAGCTACGCCGACACGGTCGTACTCGTAGCCGTCGTGACGGGGGCGCCGCGACCGGGGATCGACTTCTTCCCCTTGACGGTTGACTACCGCGAGAAGACCTACGCCGCCGGCAAGTTTCCGGGCGGGTTTTTCAAGCGGGAGGCGCGCCCGACTCAGAAAGAAGTCCTCACCATGCGCATGATCGACCGCCCTTGTCGGCCGTTGTTCCCGGATGGTTACAAGGACGAGGTGCTGATTCAGGCGATGGCGCTCGCCACCGACCAACAGAACGACCCGGACATCCTCGCGATGATCGGTGCGTCGGCTGCGTTGACCATCTCGAAGCTGCCCTTTGATGGTCCGATCGCCTCGTGCCGCGTCGCCTACGTCGATGACAAGTACGTGCTCAATCCCACGCTGGCTCAGTTGGAGTACAGCACGATGGAGATGGTGCTGGCGGGGCACAAGGACGCCATCAACATGGTCGAAGTCGGCGCCGCGGAGGTCTCCAACGACGTGGTCAGCGGCGGAATCGAGTTCGGCCATCGGGCGATCGTCGAGATCTGCGAGATGATCGCCGAGCTTCACGCCAAAGCGGGTGTCGAGAAACAGTGGACCCCACCACCGCCGACCGACGAGCTGATGTCCCAACTGCGGAGCACCTTTACCGGCGATCTGCGTAGGGCCAGGCAGACGGCGGGGAAACAGGACCGCTACACAGCCGTCAAGGACGTTTATGCCGCCGCCAAGGCGAAGTACCTGCCCGAAGACGACAGCAAGCCGGAACACGATTGGAATACGGTCCGGGATCTGCTTGACCGGATCGAGGGTGAAATCGTTTCGGAGATGATCGTCAAAGACGGCAAACGAGCCGACGGACGCGGTTTCATGGACATCCGAAAGATCGACTGCGAAGTCGGCGTTCTGCCGCGTGTTCACGGTTCGGCTCTGTTTCAGCGAGGTGAGACACAATCCCTCTGTGTGATCACGCTGGGCACCGGTCGCGACGAGCAGATCGTCGACGGTCTGACCGAAGAGTACAGCAAGAAGTTCATGCTGCACTACAACTTCCCGCCCTTTTGCACTGGTGAGGTTCGGCGGATCGGCGTGACGAGCCGCCGGGAGATCGGGCACGGAAACCTCGCGGAGAAGGCGCTCGAGTCCGTCCTTCCCTCGCCTGAGAAATTCCCCTATACGGTTCGGCTCGTCGCCGAGATCTTCGAGTCGAACGGATCCAGCTCGATGGCATCGGTCTGCGGTGGGTGCCTGGCGCTGATGGATGCCGGCGTGCCGATCAAGCAGCCGGTCGCAGGAATCTCCGTCGGCATGTTCGAGTTCGACGGTCAAAGAGAACTCGTGGTCGACATCCTCGGCGAGGAGGACCATTTCGGCCTCATGGACTTCAAGGTCGCGGGAACCCAGCGGGGAATCACGGCGGTCCAGTTGGATCTGAAGGGCCGCGGTCTCGAGCAGTCGTTGATCGTGGAAACGCTCAAGGTGGCGCAGGAGGCGCGGCTGAGCATCCTTCGCACCATGCTGGCCACCCTGGCGGCGCCGCGAAAAGAGACAAGTGAGTATGCACCGCGAATCCTGATCACACGGATTCCGCCCGACAAAATCGGTCGCGTGATTGGACCCGGCGGCAAGTACATCAAGTCCATCGAGGCGGAAACGGGCGCCAAGGTCGAGATCGACGAAGACGGCACGATCAGGATCGCCTGTCTGAGCCTCGCGGGTGCGGAGCGAGCACTCGAGATGGTGGATGCCGTCGCAGCCGAGGTGAAAATCGGCAAGATCTACGCCGGTCGCGTGAGCAGCGTCAAGGACTTCGGCGCGTTCATCGAAGTCGTGCCCGGACAAGACGGTCTCTGCCACATCAGCGAGCTGGCGGTCGACTATGTCAAGTCCGCCGATGATGTCGTCAAAGTGGGCGAGACGGTTCGTGTGAAGGTCATCGCGATTGACGATCAGGGACGCATCAAGCTGTCGCTCAAGGCGGCGCTGATGGAGGAGGCGCCCACGGTGTAGCGCGCCGCCAACACTATGTTGATGGGTCGCGTGGAGGGTGCGATGGGTGCCACTGCTCTTGAGCAGTGCTTTTCGGATGATCATCAGCACGGTACCGTCCGGTCCCGACGCGTCGGGACTCAAGAGCCGTGGCACACCGACCCGCACGCCCGGTCCCGGCAGTGCGGGCAACCGCGACCCGAAGATTGAGCTGTGACGGTGCACTAGCGACGTCAAGAGATCGCCGCTCTACGTCCGCCACGGGGGGCGGGCGCTACATTGCGGACGCTACATTGCGGACGCGGCATAATAGCGAACCGTGCTCTAGGGCTCACCCATGTCCGACCCGGCGCCGGCTCAAACCGACCAGCAACGGAAGATCGCCGAGATGGCGGAGCTTGCCGGCGGGCTTGCCCACGAGCTGCGTAACCCACTCTCGACGATCATGATCAACCTGAAGCTGCTCGCCGAGGATCTCGCGGATGACCACGCCAAAGCGGGCGATGTACGCCGCCGGGCCAGGCTGAAGGTCGAAGTGCTTCAGCGCGAGGCGGAGCGACTCCAGAGCCTCTTCGACGAGTTTCTCAACCTGGCTGGACCCTGCAGGCTGCACGAGAAGCTCTGCGACCTCAACGCACTGGTCGACGGTCTGGTTGGGTTCTTTGAGCCCCTGGCACACAGTCAGGGCATTGGGATCCAGGTGGTGCGGCACCGGGATTCGCTCCCGTGCAGGGTCGACGAGAACCTGCTCCGTCAGGCGCTGCTCAATCTCTTGATCAACGCGCAGCAAGCCATGCCCGACGGCGGCGTACTGACCATCACCGTCGACGGCGACGACGGCGCGGCACGCATCACCGTGTCGGACGACGGTGTCGGAATCGCCCCGGAGGATCGCGAGCGAATCCTCCGGCCCTTCTTTTCCACGAAGAGCCGCGGCAACGGTTTGGGGCTCTCGATCACGCAGCGGATCATTCACGAGCACGGTGGAACGCTCTCCTTCGAGAGTGAGGTGGGGCGTGGTACGACCTTCACGGTCACGCTTCCGCTGACACCAGGCGACACCGACACGAGCACCTCAATGGCGGGCCGTTGACACCTCGCCGGGGCAACCTTAACTAGAGCGTTTCGCGAAACTGTGTGCCGAGCCGCGGGCTTTAGCCCGCGCGAATTCGCATTGTGGGAAGACGCCCGGCGGGCATCGTCGGGTCCGTGACAGAGTCGGCGGGTGTTCCTGATCGGTGAATGGCGACGCACACGCGGGGCGGTGCGGACATTGTTTGCAGCCCCAGCGGGGCGATTGAGAATAGCCCAGCGATTTATCGCTGGGATCCGGCACGGTCGCAGAGCCAAGTCCCGTAGGGACGGTCGAAGAAAAGGCGGTGTTCATCCGTCCCTACGGGACTCTGGTTCCTTGTGGACCGGGAATCCCAGCGATAAATCGCTGGGCTACTATCACGGTGTCCCTACGGGACAACGGCTCCGCCGGTTCTGTCACGGACCAGGCATCGTCTGTGCCGGTGGCTGTTGGGAAGGGTTGATGATGCCGGATTCCATGCTTGGAGCGCTCCGCGAGGCTGCGATGTGGCCCGAGGCGGACCACGTGATTTGCCTTGTCGCGGCGCTCATCCTAGGTGGCCTGATCGGTT
>JADFOB010000018.1 GCA_022563055.1 Planctomycetota bacterium | reverse complement strand
GCGATGCCCGCCTGGCGTCTGCTCGCATCGAAAATTCGCGCGGGCTAAAGCCCGCGGCTCAGGAAGTTGCGGAAATCGTGAAGGACACTATTAGTACCGCCACGCTTGGGCGTCAATTCCCGCAGTACGCCGGGTCGGAGCCGCTGGCGTCAGCCTGCGGACCCCCCTGCGTCACAATGCGCCGCGAAGCCGGAATGGCCCGCGAAGCGGGTTAAGGCGGCCATACCACCGGGCTTGCGCCCGGTGCTCTGAGAAGGTGCTCTGAAAAGTGCCCAACGCCGATTCCGTCACGCACCCGCGAGAAACGCCCTTGAACGTGTCGTGAGGGGTTGCTAGACTGCTGCCCCGTTGCGTTGGGCGAAGATCCCCTGCGGTGACGAACCAGGTACGGGATTCGATCAGTGAGTTCGGATCGTTGCGGTGCCCAGCGCCGGTGGTTCGTTAGGTTTTCCGATGGCGGACAAGAAAGACGACCACCCGTCCTGGGTTCGAGTCTCAGGCATCGGGGTCGAGTTCGCCGGAGCCGTGGCTGGGTTTACGCTGGTGGGCTACTGGGTTCAGCGCCACTTCGATTGCGCCCCCTGGGGCGTTCTGGTGGGTGCGATTCTCGGGCTCGGCGGCGGGATGTACAACATGATTCGCCAATCGCTGGCGGCTGTCCGCGAGGCCGACAAAGGCTCGGCAAAGAAGGAGTCCGACAAAGATCGGCGGACGCCATGATGTCGGCGGTGGCTTGGTCGTGAAGTTCCTTGCGTCAACGCTTGCCTTGGCTGGGGTGTTGTCGGCTGTGGGCTATTGGCCTACCCTCAGGCTCGCCGGATCGGATGCGGTCGCGGGCATGATCGCGGGCTGCGGCGTGAGCCTTGTAGCCTCTTGGATCGGCGCGATCCCGATCGGCCTCGCGCGGCGCAAGGGCGGCAAGACGCCGATGCAGGCGATCCTCGTGTCCATGATGATCCGGTTTGGCGTGGTGGCTGGGCTTGCTATCGCGGCGGCGCTGAGCGGCTTTTTTAAGCCGGCGCCGTTGCTCGTTTGGGTTGGCATCAGTTATGTAGTGCTTCTTCCCGTCGACACGCTCTACGCGATCGGCTCGAAGCGCCAGGAATCGGATAAACAGACGGAAGATTCATAGATGTCGTTCGGAGCGTCCATACTCGCGTCCACCAACCCGCTGGAACACGTCGTGCAGCATCCGCTGAAAACGATCGACGTGGACCTGGGTTTTCCGTTCACGCCCGAGGGGGTCATCACGATCCTCAGCGATCACATCGTGATGTTGATCACGTCGGGATTGCTGCTGATCCTCGTGGTGCCGCTGCTCATCCGTGGGCGGCGCGGAACGGATGAGATCGGGTGTCTGGTTCCGACGGGTTTCGCAAACTTCTTCGAGGCGATTTGCCAGTACCTTCGCAAGGAAGTCGTCGAACCCGCCCTCCAACACCACACGGACCGGTTCATCAAGTACATCTGGAGCGTGTTCTTCTTCATTCTGACGATCAACCTGCTCGGGCTTCTCCCGATCGCGCCGATCAGCGCGCTATTCGGGATTCACCTTGGCGGTGCAGCCACCGGAAACATCTTCGTGACGGCGACGCTGGCGCTACTGACCATGGCGATGATGGTGGTGAATGGCCTGCGGTTGGGCGGCAAGGATTACCTCGCGCACTTTTGTCCGGGGCCTTTGTGGTTGGCACCGCTGCTCGTACCTGTTGAGTTGGTCGGCCTGCTCGCCAAGATTTTCGCCCTTGCGGTGCGTCTGTTCGCCAACATGATCGCGGGGCACATTCTCATGGCGGTGCTGGTGAGTTTCATCCTGATGGCTGGGACCTCGATGGGCACGGCCGGCGGGATTGCGGTCGCGGTTCCCGTCGTTCTGGGCAGCGTCGCCATCAGCATGTTGGAGATATTCGTAGCCTTCCTCCAGGCGTTCATCTTTACGTTCCTGACAACCTTGTTCATTGGAATGTCCGTGGTGTTCCACCACGACGAGGACCACGGGGAGGCACACGCACACTGAGCGTTAAGCGCGTTGGATGAATTCGCCATGCCCGGACATGTGCGGGGCACTCGGGTCGTGAGGCGTGACTGCGATGGCGAATAAGATTTACGGCGGGCGGCCTCGCACGACCGCCAACTTGTTATAAGGATCGGATCGTGATGAGTAAGAAGTTCTCGAAGATGAGTTTGTGGGCAATGGTGATGGGCTTTGCCTTGCTGTGCGGGGGCGCCGAAACGGTGCAGGCTCAGGAGCACGGCGCCGCGTCGGGTGACAAAGCCGTCGCGGAAAATGCCACGTTCCTGACGACGGACGGCGCCAAGAAGCTCGGTGGCGCTATCGGCGCGGGGCTCGTGGTCATGGGTGGAGCAGCCGGGATCGGTCGCATCGGTGGTAGCGCCGTCGAGTCGATGGCTCGTCAGCCCGAAGCAGCCGCGCAAATCAGCACAGCCATGATTATCACGGCGGCGATGATCGAGGGAGCGACGCTGTTTGCGGTCGTCGTGGGCCTGCTCGCGGTGCTCCTCTAATGATGACCGTAACGTACAGTTCGCAGACCATCCGTGCGCATGGCAGATTGGCGAAACCGTGTCGCCTCTCTACGTCCACCACGGGGGGTGGACGCTACATCCGAGCGGCATCTGCGGTGGTCGTCGCCGTAGCGATGGCTCTCTGTGCCACACCGGCGCTCGCGTCTGGCGAGAGTGGTGCGAGTAACCCGTTTGCGGGCGACATCGGCAATGCTCTGTGGACGCTGGTCATCTTTGGGATCGTGGTGCTTGTCCTCGCAAAGTTCGCCTGGGGTCCGATCCTCGGCGCTTTGCAGAAGCGGGAGGACTTCATTCACGACTCGCTGACGCAGGCGAAACGGGATCGCGAAGAGGCTGAGGCCAAGCTCAAGGAATACGGCGCGAAGCTCGATACCGCGCGGGACGAAGCCACCGCCTTGGTCGAGGAAGGTCGGCGGGACGCGGAAACCCTGCGCCACAAGCTTGAAGAGCAAGCTCGTGCGGAAGCGCAGGCGACCCTCGAACGGGCCAAGCGGGAGATCGCAATCGCGACCGAGACGGCGGTGTCGCAACTGTACGACTTGAGTGGGAGCCTGGCGACCGACATCGCTTCGCGGATTCTGAGGAGGGAACTTGACGCCAAGGAACACGAACGTCTCATTTCCGACTCGATCGAGGAGTTGCGAAGAACCGTCGAGGGAAACGGGCGCAGCGGATAGAGCACGGTCTGTTTTTAGGTGGCGTAGGGGAGTTCGAGAATCCTCGGTCGTTCTACGGCCGCCACGGGGGGCGGCCGCTACACAATAGCGAACTTTGCTGTAGCTGCGGATAGGGTTGGTATCGAGGCGGTGGAGGAAGAGGATTAGCGATGGCAACAGCCGGTGACAAGGAAATGGCTCTCGCCCACGTCTACGCCTCCGCCATGATTGCGCTGGCGCTCGAGCAGGGTGAAGCCGACAATCTTCTTTCGGAACTGCACGAGCTTGCGGGGCGGCTCGACGACGACCCCGACTTCGAGCGCTTCTTCGCAAGTCCGGTGGTGGATGCCGACGCACGCTCTGCGAGTATCGAGAAGATCTTCCGAGGGCGCCTCAGCGATCTTCTTGTGGATTCGCTGGGGGTGCTCAATCGAAAAGGCAGGCTTGCGTTGTTCGGCGCGGTGGTGACAGCCTATCGAGTCGCGCATCAAGAGGCCTGCGGACGTGTGGAAGTTCGCGTGAAGAGTGCCGTCCCGTTGAATGATGAGCTTCGCGAACGAATCAGCGAGACCATTGGGCGCTATACGGGTCGGGAAGCCGAATTGGTCGAGGAAGTGGATGGCGAGCTGATTGGCGGCTTGATCGTTCAGATCGGTGATGAGAAGTTTGACGCGAGTGTCGCGCGGAGTCTGGAGCGGCTGGGTGCCTCGTTGCGTCGGCGCGCATCGCTGGAGATTCACAGCGGAAAGTCCTATGTGGCGGAGGCAGGATAGGTTATCGCATGAAGTTCAAAGTGGATGAAATCTCGTCGGTCATCAGGGATGAGATCAAGCAATACCGCAGTGAGGTCGACCTGGCTGAGGTCGGCAGGGTTCTCGAGATCGGCGACGGAATCGCGCGGATTTACGGCCTGGGCAAGGTGATGGCCAGCGAGCGCGTGGAGTTCGCCAACGGTGCACAGGGGCAGGTTCTCAACCTCGAGGAGAACTCGGTCGGCGCGGTTGTGCTGGGCGACTACCTGGGCATCAAGGAGGGAGACGAAGTCCGAAGGACGGGCGAACTATTGAGCGTGCCGTGTGGCGAGGCGCTGATAGGTCGCGTGGTCGATCCGCTCGGACGACCGCTCGACGGCAAGGGCATCGTCGGTACGAAGGAGCGACGCCCGCTCGAGTTCAAGGCGCCCGGCATCGCCGAACGCCAGCCCGTCACGGAGCCGCTCCAGACCGGAATCAAGGCCATCGATAGCATGATTCCGATCGGGCGGGGGCAGCGCGAACTTATCATCGGCGACCGCAAGACCGGTAAGACCGCCATCGCCATCGACACGATCATCAACCAGAAGGGCGGCGACGTGATCTGTGTCTACGTCGCCATCGGGCAGAAGGAATCGACGGTTGTCGGCGTCGTTGACAAGCTCCGCGAAGCCGGCGCAATGGACTACACCATCGTCGTGTCCGCCTCGTGTGCGAACTCGGCGCCCCTTCAATACATCGCGCCCTACGCCGGGGCTGCGATGGCTGAGTACTTCATGTACAAGGAAGGGCGCGCGACGCTTTGCGTCTACGACGATCTGAGCAAGCAAGCGCAGTCCTACCGCCAACTCTCACTCTTGCTCAGGCGGCCACCCGGACGCGAAGCGTATCCCGGCGATGTCTTCTACCTGCACTCGCGTCTGCTCGAGCGATCCGTCAAGCTTCGCGACGAGTACGGCGTCGTTCCGAAAAACACGCCCGAGGATTCCTGCGATCGCTCGCAACTCAAGGTGCATCCCGAAGGATTGAAAGCTCCCAAAGAGCACCGTCCCAACGGCATGGATGGGGCCTACCATCGTCCGGACGGCCTGACCCGCGCCAAGGCGTGGCTCGACTCGCTTCCCGACAAGAACGAATACCGTGTTCACCGGTTCCCCGACAGCGGCGGATCGCTCACGGCGCTTCCCATCATCGAGACGCTTGAAGGCGAGGTTTCCGCCTACATCCCGACCAACGTGATTTCGATCACCGATGGACAGATCTACCTCGACCCCGACCTCTTCTTTGCCGGCGTGCGACCAGCCGTCAACGTCGGCATCAGTGTTTCTCGCGTCGGTGGTAACGCTCAACGAAAGGCCATGAAACAGATCGCCGGTTCGTTGCGTCTGGATCTCGCTTCGTTCCGTGAACTCGAGGCGTTCTCCCAGCTTGGAACCGATCTCGACACAGCCACCCAGCGACAGCTTGATCGCGGTCGGGCGATGGTCGAGCTGCTTAAGCAGGGACAGTACAAACCCTTCGATGTGAACGACCAGATTATCAGCATCTTCGCGGGCACCAAGGGATACCTGGACGATCTGCCGCTGAACCGGGTCGGAGAGTTTGAGAAAGGTCTGATCAAGTTCTTCCGCGACCAGCACGCGGATCTGGTTAAGGAACTTGATGACACCGGCAAGCTCGGGGACGAACTCGCCGAGAAATTCGCCAAGACGTGCGAGGAGTTCAAGGCCCAGTTCCTAAGAAACGAGTAGCGACCCATGCTGCGCCGAGCCACGCTCGATGCCGCGACGGATTGACACGTAAGCGATGGCCAACAGACGAGTCCTCCTAAAACGCCAGAAAGCGGTTCGCAACATCCGCAAGATCACGCGGACCATGCAGCTTATCGCGACGGCACGCTTCCAGGTGGCCATGAACCGCGCCACGGCGGCGAGACCCTACACGCAGAGGCTCGCCGCGATGGTGGGGGATCTTTCGGAGGTCGCCGTCGGCGTCGACCATCCGCTGCTCAAGGCGCCCGAGGATCTCAAACAAGCAGCCATGATCGTCATCAGCAGCGGTCGCGGGCTGTGTGGAGGCTACAACGGCAACGTCCTGCGAACCGCGATTGGACACCTGAACGGCGCGAAGGCGGAGGGCGTCGACAACGACGTACAGATGGTCGGCAAAAAGGGGATCAACTACTTCAAGTTCCTGAAGCGACCCATGGTCGAGCGCATTACGCACATCGGCGACATGCCCAAATACGACGACGTGGAGCCGCTGGCCAATGCGCTGATCGATCGGTTCACGAAAGGTGAGATCGCCTCGGCTCACGTAGCTTATATGCGGTTCCACTCCGTCGGTCGGCAGCGTGCGACGGTCATGCAACTGCTCCCGCTGACGCGCGGGGAGGAGGATGAGCGCGACGCTCGGGCCGGCGGTGCTCGCCTAGACTATGAGTTCTCTCCCCAGCCGCGCGAACTGCTCGACGAACTTCTGCCTGCGACGGTGCGGGTGCGGCTCTTTCAATGTTTTATAGACGCGTCGGTGAGCGAGCAAATCTCGCGCATGGTCGCCATGAAGGCCGCCACCGATGCCGCGGGCGACATGATTACTAGTCTGACGCGCAAGTACAATCGCGCCAGGCAGACGCACATCACGATGGAACTGCTGGACATCGTGGGGGGAGCGAATGCGCTGGAATAGCGAAGGAAGAATGGCGAATAGCGAAAGAAGAGATAGCGGATGGCGAAGGCGGGATGGTTGAGATTACAATGTGAGTTCGAGTGGTTGGTAGGAGGGGCCGGTGATTGTGTACGGGCCGAAGTATTCCCCTGCAGGAGTGCTAAGAGCCACTTTTGACAGACCGAGACGCTGGGACGCTCCGTGGCCGTAGCGAAATCACTCATATGGGTTCGCGAGATATTGAGGAGCGGACGTTTACGTTCGCGGTTCGCATCGTAAAACTGGTGAATGCAATACCGCGAACCACAGTGGGGGCCGTTGCTGCCCGGCAGTTGGTGCGATCGGGAACGAGTGTAGGGGCGAATGTCGAGGAGGCGCAGGGTTCGCATTCCAAGCGAGACTTCGCGCACCGTATGAATGTCGCTCGCCGTGAGGCCCGCGAAGCCTTGTACTGGCTTCGATTGGTCGCGGAAAGCGACCTGCTGGAGAAAGAAAGGTTCGAGGATATCATTGGTGAAGCGGATGAGTTGGTGCGGATCTTGACGACGATCGTCAAGCGGTCACGCGAAGGATGATCAGGGCAACCCCATAGTCCGATTCTGCTTTCGCTATTCGCCATTCTTAATTCGCCATTCGTATTTCGGAGGATGCCAATTATGGTGGCAGACAAAAACTACGGCATAGTCTCACAGGTCATTGGCTCGACGCTTGACGCGAAGTTCTCGGAGGATCAACTTCCGAAGATTTACAATGCGCTCAACGTCGAGCTGGAGCGAACGGTGCTCGGTGAGACCTTCAAGGAAACGCTCTGGTGTGAGGTCGCGCAACACCTGGGTGGTGGGCGAATCCGGGCGATCGCCCTGGGTTCCACCGACGGTCTCCAGCGAGGCGCCAAGATTGTGGATACCGGGCAGCCCGTGACCGTTCCCGTTGGCGAAGAGACGCTCGGACGCGTGTTCAACTTGGTGGGCGAAACGATTGACGGACTCGGTCCGGTTGTCACCAAGACGCGCATGCCGATCCACCGCCCACCTCCGGCCTTTGACACGCTCTCGTCCAAGACGGAGCTGTTCGAGACGGGGATCAAGGTGATCGACCTGCTCTGCCCGCTGGTCCGCGGCGGTAAGACCGGGCTGTTCGGCGGTGCCGGTGTCGGCAAGACGGTCATCATTCAGGAACTCATCGCCCGGCCTGGGCAGCGCGGAGATCCGGGCGGAGTTTCTCGGCCGGATCGAAGATGTCTTTCTCGAACCGGGGGACAGCGGACTCAGCTCGCGCATCAACGTTTTCTTCGAGTCGCTCAACGATTTTGCGACCAACGTCGAATCGCTCG
Organism: Planctomycetota bacterium; assembly: GCA_022563055.1. Next base: position 2,476 of record JADFOB010000018.1, on the reverse strand, counting down.
CCGTGCGCCAGAGTGTGATCGCGGAGGCGGGTACCTTGGCGGGGCTGTTCAACGAGACCGCCCGGCGTCTTCGCGACATCCGTTCTAACGCGAACAACGAGGTCGCCGGATTTGCCCCGAGGATCAATATTCTTGCGCAAGGGATCGCATCGCTGAACGAGAAGATATCGAAATTGGAACTGGGCGGGCAAAGCGCGAACGACCTGCGCGACGATCGCGCGCTGCTCCTTGACAAGCTCTCGAAGATTGTCAATATCTTTACGCGCGAACGGCAGAGTGGGCAGGTCGACGTGCTGATCTCCGGGGATGTGTTGGTCGACGGGAACCGCTCCAGAGATATCGAGGCCGTTCGCAATTCCGCCCTCGACCCCGAGCGGGACGATCTCGTCGAACTGCGTTTCGTCGATAACGGGCAACTCGTGGGCGTGCGCGAGGGCGAACTTTTCGGCGCGCTGGATATTCGAGACAATGTGCTAGTAAATATCGACAATCGGCTCGACACCATCGCCGCGACGATCATCCAACAGATCAACCTGATTCACAGCCAGGGACGGGGATTAACCGCCTATTCCGGTACGGTCGTCGGCTCGAACCTTCCGGTCGACGCGGTGACCCCGCTCGACGTGGCCGGGCTTCCGTTTCCGGTGACCAGCGGCACCTTCGATGTCACCGTGTTCGATTCGACCGGGACCGCCGTCAGTACAACGACCATCACCGTTACTGCCGGAGCGACGACCCTTACGACGCTGGCCGCCGATCTGAGCGCGGCCGACCCGAACCTGAGTACAAGCATCAGCGCCGCAGGGGCATTGTCCATCACTATGGCGCCGGGCTTCACGTTTTCACTCTCCTCCGACACCTCCGGCGCAGTGGTGGCCCTGGGTATCAACGGACTCTTTACGGGAATCGATGCGGCGACCATGGGCGTCAACCAGGTCATTGCGAACAACGTTTCGCTGCTTGCCTCAGGATTCGATCCGGACCCCCTTGCTACGGGCGACAACAGCGCGGCACTCGCCTTGGCGAACGTACAGAACGGACTTTTTCTGGACGGCAACACGACGTCGATTGGCGCGTTTTATGAATCCACGATCGTTCAGCTGGGAATCGAAGGACGCAGCAACCTCGATACGCTGGTGGCGGAACGGGCATTCGTGGAAAGCTTTCAGCGTCGTCGCCTCGAAGTGTCCGGCGTATCCATTGACGAAGAGGTGACGCTGTTGCTCCAGTTCCAGCGCGCCTTCGAGGCCTCCGCGCGCGTGATCACGGTGACCGATCGAATGCTCGACTCGCTCATGGCGATGGCCCTCTAACCCGAAGGGCTACTGGCGGATTTCAGCGATATTCGAACTCGCCCATCTTTATAACATCAGGTAAATCAGCTACTTGTAGTTATCTTCCCCCTGGGGGACTCCACTTCTGTCGCGGCACGAATGGTTGACACTTCACTGGCGTCGTGTTATTGTATTTTGTCAACAATTGACCTGTGCTGCGGCCCGTATGGCATGAACTGAATCAGACGTGTTTATGCGTCATTTCGCCAAAACCCTCTTGCGATAACTATGTACGAAGCATTCTACGGACTAAACGAAAAACCCTTCAATCTCACACCCGATCCGAGCTTTTTGTTTCTCAGTGAGAAACACAAGGAAGCCTTCGCGCATCTGCTCTACGGGGTCCGTAACCGCAACGGGTTTGTGATGGTGTCCGGTGAAATCGGTACGGGCAAGACGACTATCTGCCGCAGTCTGCTGAGCCGGCTCGACCCGGATTCGGAAGTTGCGTTTATCTTCAATCCGCGCTTGTCTCCCCAAGAACTGCTCAAGACGATAAACGAGGAGTTTGGGATCGCGAGTCGCGCCAGGTCGATGAAGGAGTTGATTGACGAGCTGAACGCCCATCTTCTTGCTCGTGCGGCCGAGGGCAAAAACTGCATCCTCGTGATCGATGAAGCGCAGAATCTTACCCCGTCTGTGCTGGAGCAAATCCGGCTGCTTTCCAATCTGGAAACGGAACGCCAGAAACTCCTGCAAATCATTCTTGTCGGACAACCGGAATTGGCGGAGATGCTCGAACTGCCTGAACTCCGGCAACTGAATCAGCGCATTACCGCCCGGTACCACCTGCGCGAACTGAATTTCGATGAGACCCTTCATTACATCGCGTATCGCCTGCGCATCGCGGGGGGGCGGCGCAAGGTCCGCTTTACCCGGAGCGCGGTCCGAACGGTGTACGCGAGTTCGGGCGGCACCCCGCGTCTGATCAACGCAATCTGCGATCGCGCATTACTCATTGGGTACACGCTCGAAAAACACCAGATTACCCGGGGAATCATCAAAAAGGCGGTCAAAGAGATCAATCCTGTTCGGCAGGTCGGACGCTGGCCGGACGAGCAATGGGATATAATCCGGCAAGCGGCTGCTAAATCAGGCAAATCCGTTGCCGCATGGGCAAGGGAGATTCTGCTAGAGGCCGC
>JADFOB010000266.1 GCA_022563055.1 Planctomycetota bacterium | reverse complement strand
GAACGTCTTCGAAAAGAGCTGCCCCGTCGCCCACGTTTGGACTCGCTTCCGCGCGGACGCGACCTCGAGATCCTGCTGGAGCGTTGCCTTGCGTGGGAGCCCCGACATCGGCTTTCATCGGCGGCGAAGCTGGCGGACGATCTCGATCGTTACCGCCGAGCGCAACGAATCCAGACCAAGCCTCTTTCACTAGGCCATCGCGTGCAGCGCCTTGCGGTCGGAGCAGCCACCCGTTCGCGATGGATGTTTGGGGTTTGCTTTGTCGCCGCGCTGGGTCTGATGCTCGGGCCAATCGCGTGGTTCTTCGACGTGGGCTGGCTGGTGACCGGGCGCTGCTACCAGGGGTTGGAGGAGTCGCCGGCGGTCGTTGCCTATCCGGATGGACCCTCGGACCCGGTCCTCATTGTGGGTGTCTTCAACGACACGGTCGACGCCGTTTCGGACTTCGCCGCTGCCCACGGGATCAAGGGCGTGACGAGAGACATCAGGAGCTGGCGCGGGGTGCATGGCCGCCTGATGGAGCGACTCGCCCAGGCGGGTCCAAAAGCCGTCGTCTGGGATTACTACTTCCGTACGCCCCAGCCGGGCGACGCGCAACTCGTCGCCGGCATTAGAACGCTCGAGGAGAACGGGATCCCTGTTGTCCTTGCATCCAAGGACTACGGGGAGGATGGCGTACCGGACCTGAGCCCGACGATCCTTCAAGCGTTGGGGACGGAGCTGCGGCACGGTGCCATCGTCGCCCGCGACATGGTTCGGCGCCCCGGCGAGTTCGTGATGGCTATCAGGAGTGGAGACGATACCGTCCTGCCGAGCTTGGCTCTTACCACGCTGGCGGCGGTGCTCCACCCGAACACGAGATCGCATGTGGAGTGGTCCGCCCCGAATGAGTGGATCCGGCTCATCTATGAGATTGAGCCCGGCGCGTTCCTGCGTGAACGGGATCGCATCGAGTTTACCAAGACGTTCAAGGCGGATCGAGGCCCCGAAGCGATCGGCTCCGACGATGCCTTCGCCTGCACGACGTTCCCATTGGACGATCCCGAGCAGTGGGAGCGGCGGACCGTTGCCTACCAGACGCTGCTCTTGAGTTCTGATGAAGAACTGCATGCGCTGGTATCTGACAAAGTTGTGATTATCGGTGAGATCCGTCGGGCGAGCCCCGGCGTTGTGGCGGATCGCCATGCCGTGAAGTATGGGACGACCGTCATCGGCGACGTGCCGGGTTGTTATCTGCTGGGAGATGCCATCGCCGGTCTGCTCAAGGGGCGGTACTTCCGATCGGTGCTGCCGCTATCGCCAAGAACCTTGGCCATCATGCTGTTGGCAGCCATCGTGGGGTGCCTGTTGCCGATCCGCCTCGCCACGATGCGGGTGTTTGAGCAGCGATCCGGGCACCGAGGACTGTGGGTGACGCTGGGAGCGCTCTGCGCGCTCTCTTTTGTCGTAATGGTGGTCTCGGACGATCGCCTGACCCTGCACGTGGGCATGGCGGGTTTCTCGATGTTGGCCCCGATGGCTGGAGCGTTCTGGGTGGAGTTCGCTCGCAACCGCCATCGGATTCTAGAGACCCACCGGCGGGCAATCGTGGACGTAACGCCCGGGTTGGACGGAACCCTTACCCTTGCGCCGACGCAACTGAAATCGCTCCGAGCAACAGGATGACGGTCACCGCCATCACCGGAACGATACGTTGGATCCAACGGAGGGTTCGGTCCTCACAAATTGAGAGAGGGAAGACGACCATGGCCTCTACGCCTTTTTAGCCTTCCGCCCCGATCGTGATGAAAGGCACCAACGCCTCCATCACATCGATGATCCAGAAAAACAGCATTTGCATAGCACCAATCCTCTTCGACAACCAAAAGTGACTCGAAACGGTTATCTTGAGAGGTGCGACGGCTGTCGTACGATAGGCTAAGGCGGCCGCCGCACCGCAAACGGCACCAGCGTTCAAGTATCCATCGTCCATATTTTCGAGGAGTAGAAGAACAAAAAGCGAGTCGGCGCGACCGCGCTACATTTGTGCAATTGCACCATCCACGAAGAGAATCATCGCTCCTGCACGGAAATGCCGCGCTCTGGCAGTCTCAGCGCACATTACAGCCTGAGCTTGTTTCCGTCGGGAGAATCCACCATACCGCTGAGGGTTGCTGCAGGGTATTAGAGAAAAGTTCGCTATTGCGTAGTCCCGGCGCGCCGGAACCCCCGTGGCGGCCATGGAACGCCCGAGGATTCTCGAACTCCCACGCGCTACACGAGAACAGACCTTGCTCGAGGAGCCAGGTTTGCCCTCGCCGTTACGAGCTGCACGAGGATCCTACGCCTGTCCGGTGCAACACCGCCGCGCACGAAAAAGACCGCCGCGGCGCTGATGCCGGGTCGGCCATAACAACTTAGCGGCGCCCGGACTTGAACCGGGAACCTTGGGATTATGAATTCGAGAGGGAGGTACAACTGACATACAAGTGGCATTCTTGAGGCCGAAAACGAGGTGCACGCCATGTACAAGTGACGTGCATCCCGTGTTCATTTCAGCAGAGTGACGCAGAACTGACGTAGCGATCCCCGGTGGCTGCAGCTTGGACGGAGTCAAGCGGCAGAACGTAGGGCCGAGAGCCGGAGGATTCGGTTGTGTGGGCAGGTGGGCGGCACGGCC
>JADFOB010000265.1 GCA_022563055.1 Planctomycetota bacterium | reverse complement strand
CCGACCGCCCTGCGCTCGGGCAGCAGCCGGCCGCGCGCGTTGAAGATAAAGATCGAAAAGGCAAGGTGCAACATGCCTTCGCCACGATGGACGGCCATCTTCTCGCCGTGACCGATCGGTTGCCCGCAGCCGTCCACCAGGATGAGATTCTCGACAAGTCTCCTCCCGAGCGGACCCTCGAATCTATCGTCGCTTGTCGGAGTCATGCGACACCCGGTGTCTTGATCGCCACAGTGGGCATTGGCTGTCAGTCAACGGGGCGAAGCACGAGGCGAATGGCCGTACCTCTGGCGGGAACGTTGTCACCGTGGATCTCCAGACCCATCGCGTCACCCCGATATGGATTGCCCACGTCCTCCATCGTATTGAGTAGCGCCGTCGGATCGTACCAGAGCGCAATCAGCGACCGCTCGACGTCGGCCACGAAAACCTCCCGCCCGGACGTCGCATCCCGATGGAAGAATGACCCGGTAAACGCCCAGGTCAACCGTACGGGCGATCGACCGAGCTTCCGATCCCAGAGGAAGTGTTCGACCGGAAACCGCTGGTAGCTGCCATCCTTCTGTTGGACATCAATGTCGATGCTGATTTTCGTCGGTTCGGTCGGTGCAGCCTCCCAGTATTCATCGGGTGGAGGCGTGACGTTGGGCGCTCCGTCGGGTGGTGTCTTGGCGGCTGGATCCTGCTGCGGCGAGAAGCCGCCTCGCGACTCCGGCGCGACCTCGCCGACCTCATAACCGGCGATCAACATAGCCGCGTGCAACTGCGACGGTCGGCACTTCAGCGCGAAGAGGCTCTCGTACTCCTTGCCGCCGTCCGCGACAGCCAAGTACTCCAAAACTCCTTGTTCGAGGCAGACGCGCCCCTCGATCCGAAGCTCCCCTCCATCCCGTTCCCAAGTGATTCCCGGCAGCGACGACACCGATGGCCGTTCCGCGGTGACCGCCGGGCTCGAGCCCGAGGTAGCACACGCGCCGGTTAGCATGGTCAGCACAGTCCATGCCGCGATGAAGGCCATCGCGCGTCCACGATATCCGCCATACGATCGTCGGGACAAGACCCTTGCCTTCACGATGTTCGCTCCATGAACCATGAATCCCTCCGCGACGGTCGCGAAGTTGTCCTCGTGACGAATCATGCCGCGGCGATCCCGCACCCGCAAGTCTCGCCCTGCGTTACAAGTCGACGCATCGATGCCCTTGGTATGAGAGCGTGTGAGAGAAGGGCCTTTCCAGAACCGCGCCCGTAAGGAAGCGGCCTTTTGTCGCGGGGACGCCGCTCCCTCACGGTCGCGGTTCGGAATGCTCGCAGTCGTTCTCACGCACGCTCTGAGAGCGGGTGGTCTGGCAGTCGTGGCGAGCTTCGTCCGCTTGAGAGCCCGAATCAGTCGGCGCGATCCAGGTAATGGATCATCACATAGCCCTCCGCCGTGCGCTTGGGACCGGGAAGGTTCGCCAGCTTGCGAGCAACCGCGAGCGCATGCCGCGACCGAAAGAACTCGTAGAACAGGCGCGCCAGATCTTTCTGAGACGCCATTGTCTCCTTGTACAGCGACACACTGTGGATCCCCGCCTCGTCCATCTCCTGGGCCAACTGATTGAGCTTCTCCGCCGATGAGTCGAACAGGAACTCCCGAAACGCCTCCGTCTCATCTTCGCTCTGATCGTCGCGGGCGAAACAGTCGACGAATCGCGGATCGCATCCGGCTTGGAGCAGCTCGAACAGTTCTTGCGTGCCCATCAGCGTTCCCCCGGTGACGGTGATTTGCTGCCGCGCCACCCAGGTGGCTTCCAAAAGCGGAAAGAACTCGCGCACACGATAGGTGAGCCGCCGCTCCCAGATTTGTGCCAGCCTAGCCACAGCCTTTCGCCGAACCGACGAGGACAAGATCGGATCACTGGCGATGTCGGACAGAACCTCCTCAGCCAGCTTCGTGTACAGGCAGACGCACACGCAGCGAGTGGCTGCCTCGATCAACGGTCGTGCGCATTTCTCGTCCAGGACTTCCTCGCAGATGTGTCGCAGGAAGCGATAGAAGTTGACCTCCGCCATGTCCAACCCACGGCCCACCAGAGCCCGTGTCGGCAGGAAGAACTCGAAGTTGGAGGGGGTGGAACGGCTCAAGCTATCCATCAGCGTGTCGAGTCCGCGCCGCTGATGCCCGAGCGTCTGCTCCTCCAAAGGCGAGGGATACTGGGCCAAGACGTCACCGAACGCATCGAGAGCCTTGACCTGGCGAAGCAGATCCTCTGCGAGACGAGCAGCTTGCGGATGCTCACTGCGCTTGACCTCGTGATAGACCGCCGCGATCGCCGCGCGCTCCTCGCCGCTGAATGGGCTGTTGGGACCGTACCCAATGGGCTCATCATTCATGCCATCGCCGATCATTCGCGGTATCCAAACAAGCCGCCCGGCACGCTCTTTACCAAATACCCAATCCAAACCGAACGCCGGATACCGTTTCCATACCTATTAGACCGATTTCGTCAAACACACGCCACCCTATCCTCTGGAGGGGCTCCACGACATCGACCGGTTCCTACCCGATCGCCACACGCCTGGCAGGCACTCGTCCGATCGTCGCATAACGCGCCGGATTACGCTTTGCTTTCGGGCGGAAAACTGTTAGACTGGACATCTGTCCGGGAGGGGTCATCAAACC
>JADFOB010000017.1 GCA_022563055.1 Planctomycetota bacterium | reverse complement strand
GGAGTTGCCGTGCAGATTGCGTTGCGATCGATCGAACCAATACTGTCGCGGGCCGTTGATCGTGTAGATGCCCGCCGCCACCACGAGCGGGGCAGTCTTGAACCCGTCGAACGTGGCATGGTCGATGACGGTTCGCAGGTTGAACTTGTTGGCCAGCATGTCGACGGTCGTCATGACGACCTGGTAGATCTGCGTGTGCACGGTGACGGGGAACTTTCGCGCGAACAGATCGTGGAAGTCGTGGTAGATCGGGTCGTATTCGGGTGGATGATCCGCCTCGCCCTTCTCGTATGCCTCGAGCGCCTTGTGGTAGGTCCAGGCTTTTTGCAGCGTCTGGCGCGTGTTGTAGTTCATGAAGCTGCGCCCCACGCCGTACCAGTACCACTCGGGGTTGCCTGCCTGGGCGATCTTCAACGAACCGGGCGCGCGCACCACCATGTCGTCCACGCTCTTGCCGGCGGTCTTGGCGATGGTGCCGAAACCGCTCATATTCGTGCCGCTGCCGGGAATCATCATCACCGTCGTGACACCACCTGCCCGGGCGTTTTTGAGCAACTCGTTTTCGGGCAGAATCGTTTCGAGCGTCCGCAGGCCGGGGTTGGTTAGATAGACGCTGTCGTTGAGGTCCATCCACCAGTAATTGGCTACGGTATGGCTGTGAGCGTCGACGAAACCGGGGACAAGCCACTTGTCGGTCGCGTCAATGACACGGTAGCCGTCCGGAATGTTGACATCCGCCTGCCGCGTCACGCGCTCGATCTTGCCGTCGGATACGAGTACGACGGCGTTGTTGACGACGGTGTCCGCGCCGTCCATCGTGATGACCTTGCCAACGCGAAAGGCGTAGCGACCGTCATGGTGCGGGGCGGAGGTTTTCTGAGATGGCGACGTCCAACCACCGCTAAAAACGCATGTTGCCACAAGAGCCATGACGTACGCATCACCATGGGTTCGGTTCCGCACGGGCTCAAGCCCGCGGGTCGGCTTTGTGCGTGTTGCGCGCATCACTGAACTTCCTCCCCGCCGATGATGACGCGTTTCAGGCGACTGCCCGCCTCGAACGGATGGCCTTCGTAGATCACCAGATCGCCGTGCCTCCCGACCTCGAGCGATCCAATCTCGTCGTCCAGCTTGAACATACGGCTCACCCGCGTGGTGAACGCAGCCAATGCGGCGTCGGGCGAGAGTCCGCGCTCAACGGCGTGCAGACCCACGAGCGGCAGTGTTCGCGCGCCGTCTTCGGCGTCGCTCATAAAGGCGATGGAAATCCCCTTGCGCGACAGGTCGTCGGCTTGATGGTATCGTTCGTGATGGCGCCATCGCTCGATGGGTGTTCGCACGATCACGCCGACGCTCTTCTCGACCAGCTTGTCAGCCAGTGTGGCGGCCTCCTCCGCACCCACCAGAACCAGCGCGACCTCGAACGACGTCACGACTTCCAGAACAGCCTCCATCTGCGCCGCCGTCCGAACGGACACGACAATGGGGATCTTCTGATCGAGCACAGCGCGTAGGGGTTCGAGCGCTTCATCCACCTTGGGCGGCAGCGGTCGCCCGCCCTTGCCGCGCGTGCGACGCTTAACCACCTTGAACTCGACGGCGGACTTGTCGGTCCGCAGCGCGTCCAGGTCGACGTCGATGCCCTGGAAGCTGATGATTCCGACGATGTGATCCTCCTCGACGATGTCAGCCTCGATCGTCGGGTAACCCATCCCACGGGTATCGATCTGAATCTCGCCGGAAATATGCGTGCCATCGAGCGTGGCGACGATCTTCACTTCTTCCGGAGCGCCGGGGATGCTCATACGCCCCTCGATGTCGCTGCCCGTTAATCGGAGTTTCATCGTGGCGGTCTGTGGTTCCGGGATGGGCCCACCGGAGATCGTGACCGCCCAGGTACCGGTGATCGGATCGACTTTGGATTCGTCATCCGCGGCCTCCTCCATCTTGGGCTTTCCGTTGACGACCTCGCCCTTGGCCTGTTTTTCCTTCCACTCCGCCAGCTCCTTTTCGTACTTGAGCCACTTCTGCCGGTACTTCTTGCCGGCTTCCAGACGCCCGCTGAGTCGCTTCGAGACGTCCATCGGATCAGCCTTGCGCAGATTGAAGATCACCGCGGCCGTCCCTCGCACCACGCGCGACGCCCGATCGCGACCGCTTGTTTTCACGGCGGTCATCTGCGATCCCTGCGATGAGACCGAATAGCCCGTAAGGAGTACCGTCGTCACGCCCGCCCTCGCCACACGGCGCTCGGTAACGTCGGGAACACCGACGATCACACTAAGCGAGAGTTCCGGTCCCGGTGTGCTCTCATCGCCGTCGAGGCCCAGATGTCCGAGCGCGTCGATGAAACCGGGCGCGACAAACCCGTGCTCGCCGGCGTCCACGAAGCGGGCGAACGGCGGGTGCGGGACCGATCGGCCAACGGCGGTGATCCGACCGTCCTCGATCAGGATCGATCCGTTGCGAATCTGCTTTTCTTCATTCACCCAAATCGTACCGGCGTGCACGACGAGTGCGCCGGTGTGAGGTGCTTCGAATACCAGCGCTCCGCCGATGTACACTCGATGGACGTGCGTCGAGGTCGCCAGCGGATCGCCCGAGAGGATGACCAGATCGGCGTCCATCCCCGGTGCCAAGCTGCCGACACGATCACCTATCCCGAGGATCGCGGCTGGTACGCGCGTGATGGCTTCCAGAACGCGCCGGGGCTCCAGACCGGCCCGCAGCGCAGTCGCCGCGACGAGGCGCAAATCGACCGTTCGCTGTCCGGGAGCAGGCGCCAGTGCGAGCGTTACGTCGTGCAGTTTGGCGAGCACGCTCAGATCGGCCTCGAGCGCATCGGGATCGTAGCCGATGTCGTCGCTCACGCTACGCAGGGGGTTGGGCATCTGATACACCACGGGCAAGCCCGCCCGTAAGATTTCAGTCATGGCCAGGTGCGCCTCGGCGCCGCCGACCAGATAGCCCGCTCGTTTGTGACGCTTAAGAAAGGCGACCGCCCCCACGATATCGGCGCCGCGTTGAACCTGCACACGCAGCGGTTTTCCCGCGCGCCACACCGCTGCCAGCGCCGTGCGATGCATCGTCCGGTCGCCCGAAAGAGGTTGCCTCAGGGCATCAGCGAGGATCTCTTCGAGCGCCAGGAATTGTCCCAATCTCGAGGTGGGTCGCTGGCGCAGGCCCGGTGGAATCGCCACATCGGACGAAGCCGGCGTGCGGTAGGTTACGTCTTTGGGCGGATCGAAGGCCGGCTCGCCCAGGTTGATCGTCAGGTCCGCCCGTTCCACCACGATGCGATCACCGGGCGGTCCGCCGAGCTTTACGATCGCGCCTTGTCCGGTGATGAGGCGATGGGATCCGGGATTGAGATGGATCGTGGTCACACCGCCGGCCAAGGTGGCCGCGTAGTCGCCGTAGATGTCAAACGCATCGACGGCGTGGTAACCCGCAGCCGCCGACTCATCACCCGTATGCGCCCGTGCCATGTCCGTAGCGGCTGCGATCAGGCCCGGTATCACCGTCGCATCTTTGAGCTCGATGATGCGAAGGTCGGGCGGAAGGTCCAAGTCTCGACCGACCGCCTCGATGCGCCCGTTACGCACGATAATCACGCCGGATTTGATTTCCCACGGCTGATCGGGTGACACGGGAAGGATCCGCCCGACGCGCAGGACAAACGAGCGCTCCTGCTGCACTCCAGGCGTCGCGTATTGGGGACCGGCGCCAAGCGCAGCAATCGAACCCGCAAGCACTGCGCAGGTTGCGAATAAGACCCGTAGGGCAGGTCGTTGGTCCGCCGTAGGCGGAGCGTTGACCTGCCATTGGCCGGGAAGGCAGGTGAACATTCCGATGGAATCGGAACAACCACCTGCCCTACCACGCTGGAAGCGTTTCAAGCGTTCTTTCATACGACTCAGTTCCGGTGCGCGGGTGTTGCGGCACTCGCCTATTCGCGCTTACCCTTGTCGGACTCTTTGCTCTGATCCGCCGCGTCGGGCGCCTTCTTCTCGACCTCTTTGTCGCTTGTTTCCTTGGCGGTTTTTGTATCCTCTTTATCCTCCGGCGTAGCCTCATCCACCGCGCCCTCTTCCTCCGCGACCTCCTCCGGTTCATCGCCCAGGAGCTGCTTGAGACGTATGTCGGTGGTGCGGTCGTAGGCGCGAATGCCGTTAATGTAGACCAGATCGACCCACGAGCTGAAGTCCAATGGATCACCGCTAAAGACAACGATGTTGGCGACCTTGCCGACTTCGAGCGAGCCGATTCGATCCTCCAGACCCAACGCCCGCGCCGGGTTGATCGTGATCGCTTCGAGCGCGGCTTTTCGGTCCACACCGTTGCGAACACAGCGGGCTGCCTGGTAGTTCAAGTAGCGCTCCGCGAGCGAGTTGTTCGGATGCGGCAAAAGCGAAAAAGGGATCCCGGCATCGGCGAATGCCTTGGGTACAAAGGTTTCCTTCAACTTGCCGGTGACGGGATCCCGCTTGCGGTAGAGCAGTTGGGCGTCCAGGATCACAGGTCGCCCGGCTGCCTTGAGTTCCGCGATGGCCTTGAAACACTCCGGACCCAGCACGAGCACGCTACGATCGAAGAAACCGTTGTCCTTTGCGAGGGTAACCGCGCGGGCGACGTCGCTTGCTCGCTCGCAGTAGATGAACGCCCCGAGTTCGCCGCGCGTGAGTCTCACCAGGTTTCGGTGGGCGTCGTCATAATCCTCGCGTGTAATGAGTTTCTTGCCTCGCTTGCGGGCTTCGTCGGGACCAACGTCGATCTCCTCGTCCTCTTTTTCGAGGGATTCCTCGTACTTCTTCTCCGCGAGGTTCTCCAGGTAGTCCGCTAGCTCGAAGAACGTCTCGCGCAGCGTAGCCATTTGCACCATTCGGTCGGAGCCCCGTTTTGCGGCTACGCTGAGCTTCAACGCGATTGGCCCATGGAGGGTCATCTCGTCGGGCGTGAGCCCGATCGGATGGACGACCCGACTGAGCCCTCCGATTACACAGTTGTGGCCCACGATCACATGAATCGACGTGATCCCATCGCGCAGCGCATCTTCGAAGTAGAGTCTGGAGGGGTCGATGGCATCATAGACATCCAGGAACGGCGTCACACCCAGGTTTTCATTTCGTATGTCCATTCCGCCGGATGCGTGCGCGTCGATCATTCCGGGGAAGAGAACCTTGCCGCTGACGTCCACGACCATCGCATCGTAAGGAACCTTCACCTCCTCGCCGACGGCTGTGATCTTACCGTTTTCGATCAGGATGGTTCCTTTGGCGATTTCCTCACCGACGACGGGAATGATCCTGCCGCCTTCAAGGGCCACCTTGGCGGGCGGCGCCGCAACGGCGGAAACCGCTGAGACAATCGCAGCGAGCACGAACGCCGGGGGTAGACGTCTGGTCACAGTTTTCTCCATCATCCACTGCGGCGGTCGAAGACCACCTGTCCGTTAATCAAAACGACCACCGGTTTCGAGGTTGCTTCGAACGGTTTCCCACTCCACACGACGATATCCGCCTGCTTCCCCGCTTCAAGCGTGCCGATCTCCCGCTCAAGCCCGAGCAGTTTGGCCGGTGTCTGCGTGACGGATCTGGTTACGCTCGCCAGCCCAACGCCATAGCGAATCGCGTACATCGCCTGCCGGGCAAGTCCGTCTTCCTCGCGCAGTTCATGAGCGGTCAGCGCCGTCTCGATCCCCGCATCCAACAGCGCCTTCATCGTGTGCAGACGTGATCGGTCGGTCTCGGTGCTGCGCCGCCGATAGCCCGTTGGCGTCACATAGATCGGCCCGAAAATCACGGGCGCGTTGGCGGCTTTGAGCTCCCCAAGGCAGAGGTACGCCTCGGTCGCCTCTTCGAGCACAAAGGAAAGGTCAAACTCATCCGCCAGACGAATGGCTGACAGAATATCATGCTGCATGCGGGCCTGTATTCTGAGTGGAATCTCGCCCGCCAGGATGCGCGAGAGTGTATCCATCGCCTCGGCGGGCGGTGTGTCGGCTCCGTGGATTTCCAGACCCTGCTCATGCCGCCGGGCGTCGTACAACGCCTTGCGGAACACCCACGTCACGCCCATGCGCGTCGTGGGGCGGCGAGAGTGGAAGTCCACATTGCGCCGCCAGGGACCGCTGTTACGCGTTCCTCGCGCATAGGGATCGGAGCCCATCACCGCTTTGACGGCGCCCGCATCCCGAATGATCCGCTTGGCGATCGGACCGCCTGTTCGGATGATGGCACCCTGCGAGCCGATCACCGAAGCGGAGTCTGCCGAGACGAAGATCGTCGTAACGCCGCCCGCCAGCAACCGATCGAAATCCGGCGATCGCAGGTTCACCGCGTCGATCACGCGCGTATGCGGCACGACTTCCGCGGAGTGTTCGGCTGTGGTTGCCCACCGGCGCGTGCCCACGGCAGCCGTCGCGGGTCGGCTCGTGGGAAAACCGCACATCCGGCATGGCTCGCCGCTGGCGTGTTGCAAAGCGCGTGGGCAGGTCGATCCGCAGCAGCTACCGGCCCTGCGCGTAGGGTGCGTCGGACAGAAAGCATCGTGGAGGACTTGGGACGCTGTCCTTGAACGCGGTACGACGACATCGGATGCCTCGACCGCGGCGTTCGCGTCGATCAGACCGGGCGTGAGCGAACCACCGGCTACCTCGATCACCGTTGCATCGGGTGGTACGGCAATGTCCGTTCCCACCGCGACAATACGACCGTCGACAATCAGCAGCATCCCGCCGGGAATGACCGTCCCGGAACCGGTGTGCAACTCGTCGGCTCTAATGAGTAGCGGGGGTTGGGGCTCAAGCTCAAACCCCCCGCCCATCAGCAGCGGCAACAACAGGACCGGCACGCAGGCACGGGCAACACGGCCACCTCTGCTTCTTTCAGTGAACATCTATAAACCTCCTGACTTGTCCCGTGAGGACATCGTGACAGAACCCACGGCGCGGTAGACTCGAACACCGTCGATGTAGACCTCGAGCACGCGCGCGTCGAGTTGAAGCGGATCGTCGGAGAAGACGACCAGATCCGCGTCCATTCCTTCCTTGATGGAGCCGATGCGTTTGGGCACGCCGGTCACGATGGCCGGTAGCCCGGTGATCGCCCGTCGGGCTTTAGCCGGGTCCATCCCATATCGAACCGCCAGCGCCGCCGTGATGCGCAGTGCATCCGCAGCATGTTCGGGCATTTGTGCGGTGAAGATTACGGGCACGCCGGCCGATGACCACGCCGCCGCCGTCGAGAGTTTTCGCGGCGAATCCTCAAACGTGTAAGGCCCCACAATCACGGCGTGACACAGGCGCACAAGCTCCTCACCCAGGTCATGCACGTCGCTGGTATGCGCAATGGCCACGCTCAGACGACGCTGGGCAAACGTGCGCAGCGCAGCGCTGACGTCCATCGCTTCTTCACATACCACGACACCCTCGATCCGACCTTTTGCGAAAGCCTGGAGCCGCTCATGTCCGCGGCCACCGGCTGCGTCGTCCAACGCCGCACGCAGCATCGCCAGTGACCCGACCCGCGACGTGGGCGCGCGGTCGTATGACCACACCGAAGAACCCAGCGCGAACATCAACGGGCCGTGCTTGACCAAGATGGCGTCGTCCTCGCCCTTCGAGGCTCGCGCCGTTTTGACGATGGCAGCCGCACCGGAAATCAGATTGTTGGGAGAAGGCGTGAGCATCACCGTCGTGATGCCGGCCCTTAAGGCGGCACGAAAATCGCGATGGTGACGGTCCAAGCTGTCGATCGCCGACGCTCCGGGGTCAATCGCATTGGTTGTCTCGATCAGGTTTTCCGATGCGCCGATCTGCGAGCGCACGTCGATCAAACCGGGACAGAGGACGGCATTAGGATGTCGTACAACGTTGGTTTCTTTGTCGTAGGAGTCAGCCGGAACGATGCTTTGGATCTTGCCTCCCGAAAGCAGGATGGCAGCGCCGGGTTGGAGCGTTCCGTCGGGCGCGACGTATCGGCCGGTTATGATGGCAGCCGGTTCCTGCGCAGATGCCAATGCAGGGACCAACAGCGTGAAAGCAAGCGCCGCATGTACGACCGGTCGTCGATGTGGTTGCCAGATCACGATCCCCCTCCCTGCGATTTCGCGCTTGGGGCCGTGTAAACGACAGCACCGCCCACAATCGTACGCTCGACCGTGGACGAGGCTTCCCTCGGGTCGCCGGTCCAGATCACCAAATCGGCATCCAACCCACGACGAAGCTGTCCGAGACGATCGGCGAGGTTGAGAATCTTTGCGGCGTTGGTGGTCACGGTCGCGAGCCAGGGCATCTGCGTCGCCCCGTGCCCGGCTGCAAGCTGGGCGTTCAACCCGACAAAGCGAGACGCCATGGGATCGTCCCCGCCGCTCCCGGTGGTCCAAAGAACGCCGGCTTCTTCCAGCACAGCGGCAGACCGGGGCGTGTGGCGGCGGTGCTCGTTGTGCTCAAACAACGGCGTTCGCACGATCGGTCCCAGCACAACCGGGACATCAGCCTCCGACAGCTTGTCGGCAAGAAGGTAGGCATCCGTGGCACCCTCTAGAATGATATCCAGCCGAAACTCTTTGGCAAGTTGCAACGCGTTGAGAATGTCTTCGCTTCGATGAGCCTCGATTCGAAGCGGAAGCTCATGGTCGATGGCCCTAAGCAACGCTTCGCTGGCCCGGTCAGGTGTCGGGCGAGTCGGCTTGGTAAGCTCTTCTTCCTTCTCCTCGTCTCCCTCCTCATCCGCCTCTTTCTCGTCGCCGTCCTCACCGCCTTCCTCGTCTCCGTTCTCCTCGTTGGGCCGTCGATCGGCGTCCGCTGAACTTGTCAACGTCCGTCCACGCACTCTATCACCGTTGTCATCGGGCTCAGGTTCGGGTTTTGGTGTTGGCTTGGGCTCGGGCTTGGGTGAATCCTCGGGCGGTGTGTCTTCCTCCTTCTCACCATCCTCGTCGCCCTCTTTCTTCTCCTTGGCTTCCTCTTTCTCCTTTTCTTCGCGTCGCTCTTCGAGTTTCTCTATGTACTCTTTGAGATCCTCCTCGTAATCCTCCAGAGCCTGGCGGTAGTCGAGCGCCGTGCGAAACTGCTTACGGATGGCCAGGTAGGTCTTGGCTCGTGCGATGGCGTTCTGACTCGACCCGAAGTTGACCGCCAGCGCCGCGTGTTCCTCAATAAGTTTGCCTGCTTTCCCACCCGGCTCCGGCGCAAGGCGAACCACCACGCCGGTCCCGGCGATCCCCGGCCCTCCCGTGGGTCCGACGTAAATCGTGGTCACGCCATTCCGTAGAGCTTGGCGGAAGCTGTCTCGATCAAACCGGTCGAAAGCGTCCCATGCGCTAGCGGTGGGATCAGCGGAACCCCGCGACCCGTTCAGGCGTCCCAGCGAACTCCAGGCGTCGATGAGACCGGGCGTCACGGTCTTACCATCCGCGTCGATGGTCCGCGAGAAAAAAGGCGCGTCGACCTCGGGACCGATGGCCGCGATCCGGCCTCCTTTAATGAGGATGCTGCCTCGCTCGATCACCGGACCCGCCATCGTCACGATCCGGGCGTTTCGGATGACCAGCGCCCGGTCGAACAACTGTGCCTCAACCGACCCGGTCGACGCAAGTTGGGCCGCCACTACCCAGGCGACAGCGATGGCCGCAACACTCGTGCTTCTACGCTGCATCGTTCCTCCAACGCCGCAAAAACCGCCGGCGCGTCGCCCCCGCGCTCACGTCGAGCTATCACGCCGTAACGTAGGCCAAGCTCATGAGCGGGTAGGCAGAATAGGCTGCCCTGGGAGGATCGGACGCGACGTCAAACCCTACCGGAATCGGAGCCCACTGCGCTATTATAGTCGGTTTCCGGTACCGATAAAATGAGAAGAAAGGGCGATAGGGAGCCGGAATCCCGGTCTTGACAGGTAATTACGTTCCGGTGCCGAGCCGCCCGGACGGCACCAACCGAGCCTCGTGACCCAGGTAAATGGGGGTGAGCGCGTCCAGCCAGCCAAAGGTCGCTTCCCGAGGGGCGCGTTTCTGCGTTCGGTCGGGTCATCGACCTGTCGTGCGGGTTCCCCGGCGCCTGGTATTTGTGGAGTCGATGGAAGTCACCAACAGCAGATCAACGATTCGATAGTCCTCGCCCGCCCCCGCGACAACGAACGTCCGGCGAGCATTCGGCGTAACGGCGACGCAGTCCGGATGGGGAACGCGAAACTGCCGTCCATCGGTCATGCAGATGGTGAACGGTTTGAACGGCTGCGTTCGAAGGGCTTTTCGAAGTTGCGCGATCGTCACGTGTGACTCCGTACCGACGTATCCTGGAACGAACACGCCCATTGAACAATATAACATTTTCAGTGTGGTATGACAGCGCTGGATTGTCCAAAACGAACCGAGCCGCGGGGGAGCTGCATCATCGCTTACGTGGCCCAACCGCCGGAGGTGGGGCGGCGGGGTTGGACGTCGTCTCGACCCCAGAGGGTTAC
>JADFOB010000264.1 GCA_022563055.1 Planctomycetota bacterium | reverse complement strand
ATTTCGATTTCTCCGACGTTCGTGGGCAGGAGCACGTCAAACGCGCACTGACGATCGCGGCTGCCGGTGGGCACAACGTCTTGATGATCGGTCCGCCGGGATCGGGCAAGACGATGCTCGCCAAGCGCGTTCCGACGATTCTCCCGCCGCTGACACTCGAAGAGTCGCTCGAGACGACTCGTATCCACTCGGTGGCGGGTGAGCTTCCGGCGGGCGTCGCACTGCTGGGCACCCGGCCCGTTCGCAACCCGCACCACTCCGCCAGCACACCGGCGCTGGTCGGCGGCGGATCAATCCCACAGGCGGGCGAGGTCTCCTTGGCCCATCACGGTGTGCTCTTCCTCGATGAGTTGCCCGAGTTTTCCCGTAGCGGTCTGGAATCGCTGCGCCAACCGCTGGAAGACGCCGTCGTGACGATCGCCCGAGCGCACTCGACCGTGAGTTTCCCGGCGTCGTTCATGCTCATCGCCGCGATGAACCCCTGTCCATGCGGCTACTTCACCGATCCGCGCAGGGCGTGCAAATGTTCGCCCTTGCAGATTGAGAGATACCTGTCGCGTATCAGTGGGCCGCTCATCGACCGTATCGATATTCACATCGAGGTTCCCACGGTGCCCTTTAGAGAGCTTCGGAGCCAGCGCGACGGTACGCCGTCTTCGGGAATGCGCGAGCAGGTTCTGGCAGCACGCGAGCGACAGCATGAGCGTTTTGGCAGCGACGGCATGATGACCAACGGGCGGATGAGCGGCAAGCGGCTCCGCGAGCACTGCAAGCTCGACGACGCCGGTGAGTCCGTTCTCAAACAGGCGATGACCGAGCTGGGTCTCTCGGCCCGGGCGCATGATAAGATCCTCCGCCTGGGTCGCACGATCGCCGACCTTGCCGCCCGCGACGATGTCACCTCGGATGATCTGCTCGAAGCGATCCACTACCGCCGCCTCGATCGACAGTTGTAGGACGATATGGAACGTCGCAGGTTTCTGAAGCTGGGTACCGTGGCGATCAACGCTTTGATCGGTGTTGCGCTGGCGATTCCCGTTGTCCGGTACCTTCTGCATCCACTTGGGCTGCGTGCAGCCGGGCAGTCGGGCGAAGAACGCGGGTTCATTCGTGTCGCGCCGCTGTCGGCATTAAAGCCGAACCGGCCCACGCGCGTGGTCGTGTCGGGTCGTCGGCGCGATTCGTTCACCCATTACCCGCCGGGTCCGATCGGCGTCGTCTGGCTGACTCGCGTGGACAACGGCGCAGGGCTGGAAGTCTCGTGCCTACAGGCAACCTGTCCGCACTTGGGATGCGCCGTCGGATACGCAGCCGATCGCGCCGTGTTTTCCTGCCCGTGCCATGCCAGCGAGTTTGACCCCAAAGGGCGGCGGCGCTTCGGACCCGCACCGCGCGACATGGACAAGCTGGCGTGTCGCGTGACCGAGCCGGACGAGGGCGGTCGCCGCTGGGTCGAGGTGCGGTATCAGGAGTTTCGAACGAGCGTGGCCCGGAGTATCCCGCTGGGCTAATGCCGTGCTTCATCGGTCCTGCGACTATGATTCTCACCTGAGCCGCGGGCTTTAGCCCGCGCGAATTCACGAAAGTTGCCGACGCCACGGCGATCCTGGCATCGCGCGGGCTAAAGCCCGCGGCTCAGTTAGCCGTGGAACTTATGAAACGGGGTTGGTGTGCCACTGCTCTTGAGCAGTGCGGTTTCTACGCCCGTGCAGGACAGCGCTCCAGAGCAGTGGCACACGCATCATGCCGTTGAGAGCCCGCGGGATCAAGGTTGGCGGAACAACAGGAGGAGCTTGACTTCATGGCTAAGACGGAGATCCGGTTCAAGATAAAGCGCCAGGACGGACCGGTGAGCGCCGCCTTCTGGGAAGAGATGACGATGCCCTACTCCGCGTCGCACAACGTGGTGTCGGCCCTGATGTACCTGCGCGAGCATCCGATCAACACCGCCGGCGAGCGGGTCGAACCGGTCGTGTGGGACTCCAGCTGCCTGGAGGAAGTGTGTGGCGCCTGCTCGATGCTCATCAACGGCGCACCCCGGCAGGCGTGCGCCGCATTGATTGACGATCTCGAACAGCCCATCGTCCTCGAACCGCTTACCAAGTTCCCCATCATCCGTGATTTGATCGTGAACCGGAAGACGATGTTCGACGCACTGATCAAGGTGAAGGCCTGGGTACCGATGGACGGCTCGTGGGATATTCACCGTCACGCGCCATTGATCTCGCCCGCTGAGCAGTCGGTTCGTTACCTGTTTTCGCGGTGCATGACCTGCGGCTGCTGCATGGAGGCGTGCCCGCAGTTCCACGAGGGTTCCAAGTTCATCGGACCGGCCCCGCTCGCACAGGTGGCGCTGCACAACTCACATCCCACGGGCCAGTACGCCAAAGCGGACAGGCTCCATGCGATCATGGGTGAGGGCGGCATCACCGACTGCGGCAACGCCCAGAACTGCGTCAAGGTCTGCCCCAAGGACATCCCACTGACCGATGCCATCGCCTCTCTAGGACGCCAGACCACGGTCCAATACGTCAAAGACCTGTTCAGCAAGTAACGCCAATCGGCCGATTCACTACACGTCGACCAGAAGCAGGCGGGCAGCACCGAAAGCAGTTTCAACGTAACTGTAGCGTCCGCCCCCCGTGGCGGACGTAGGCGTGCGAACAAGCCTCGGTGCTCTACGTCGGCCACGGGAGCCGACGCTACGGAG
>JADFOB010000263.1 GCA_022563055.1 Planctomycetota bacterium | reverse complement strand
CTTCCGTGAACGCAGGCGCGCCACGGTTGGTGCGCCGGAGAGAGACATGTTCGTGGCCTCCGACGAACCACCCAACCCCTTTCGCCCCTGCTCGGAAGTCACGCCGACAGGCGAGGTGCTCCGGCACTTCTCGCCCGCGACCCTCTCGTGGCCGCGCGGCAGGTGACCCGGTGCCTGCTGACCGCGACGACCACCTCCTCGCCCATCTTGGAACGGAACGTCTACCGGTCTTCTTCCTTGTCCTTCACGCATCACACCGTATCCCTGACATTGTCGAATGGTCGGCCATCGGCGCCTTCGCGTATCGCCGGCGCGATGGCGAGCGGATACCACCAAATCGGCTTGGGTGCACGACCGTTCATGCAGCCCGCTTTCGCCGGTTTTTGCCCACCACCGGCCGGGGGGGGCGTTGGTCGTAGAAGCGAGCGGCTCGGTCGTCCTCGCTCAGGTATGCGGCCCGGGCCAGGGCATCGGTCACCTCGCAGGCCCGGTTCTCCCGCTCGGTGAAGGTGACCAAGGCGTTTTGCCCGTCGGCCCCGAACATCTGCTCGAACGCCGCCTCGGCCCGGACGAGGAATTCCCGCCGCAACTGTTCCATCTCTGCCGCTGATCGCTTCGCTGCCATGACCTATCCTCCCTGCTTTGCCATTTGAGACATCCATGTCCCTGCTCCTGTGCTACGTGACCCTCCGAGTATTGCCGCATTCGGCCCCCGCGTAACAACGGTCGAGCACCCGTCAGCGGTCGAACACTTGACTGATCTGGCGTAGCATGCGCCAATCCGGGCACGGTCTAAGCCTGAACGACGGGCGGGAAACCCCAGGTTGCGAAAGCAGCGTTGCAGCCCGAGGAGCATTTTGGCGAAGGTAGGCGCGTTAGACCACGGTGGCGTATGCAATCGCACGATACGATTACACTGACAGGATCCACAGGGGTCGCCGACCCCGCGGGTGAGGTCACCATTCCGCGCGAACTTGGTCCCGTTCGGCTTCTGCGGGAAATCGGACGAGGGGGCATGGGTGTGGTCTACCTCGGGCGGCATCAGATGCTCGATCGAGATGTTGCGGTCAAGTTCCTCCTCAACGCCGTGGCCGGGCCCGATGATCCCGGTTTTGCTGGTTTTATTGAGGGCGCCCGCGCCGCGGCACGGCTGGAACATCCAGGGCTTACCACGATCCACCACGCCGACGTGGTCGATGGGATTCCGTACCTGGTGATGCAGTACGTCGACGGTCCCGCGCTGAGCGACGTGTTGAAACAAACGGGACCGCTGAGCCTGTCCGCATCGTTCGCCGTTCTCGACGCGGTCTCGGAGGCCATCGGCGAGCTGCACGATCGCGGAATCATCCATCGCGACATCAAGCCAGGCAACGTAATGCTAGGCCTCGATGGGCACGTTGTCGTCACCGACTTCGGTTTGTCCCTCGCGCGGCCAATGGGACAACGAGGCCCCTCCTCAGCACGGTTAGGCGGCACGCCCGCATACATGGCCCCGGAAATGTTCGCAGGCGAACTCTCGCTACAGAGCGACGTCTACGCCCTCGGCATTATGACTTTCGCGCTGGTGACCGGTGAGTTGCCGTACACCGGGACGCTCGAGGAAGTTCGCGAAAAACACCTTCATGAGCCGCTGCCGCTTGAGCCACTTCAGCGACGCGGCCTCGATCCTGCTATGATCGAGGTGTTCGAGCGAGCCACGCACAAGAATCCGATGTTCCGCTACAAGACCGCTCGACACTTCCGAAATGCGCTAAAACCCGCCATCGTGACCGATGAGTTGTTGCGAGAGGGGGCGGCTGAGCTGCAGAGACTGGTGTCCCGGGCGCTTGACGGAGGACCGCACGCAACGACCACGGAAGCCGCCGGGACAACCCCGACCAGTACGTATTTCGATCGATTGGCCGAAATCGCCAAGCAAAAGCGGGACACGCGAGAGCTTTCAGACAAGGGAGACGCACACAAACCCACGCAAGATGATCGTGTGGAGGCGACGCCCCTTTCACTCCCGAACGAAACTGTTATGTCCGGGTCGATATCGCGGGAGCGACCCACACAGGCAGCCACCTTGGTCGCCGACGTGTCCTGCGTGAAGTGCGAATACAACCTCCGCGGCCTTTCCCCGGGCGGACGATGCCCTGAATGCAGCGAGGCCGTCGCTTCGAGTCTGGGTCCGCAGCGCCTGATGTTCGCGCCCGGGAGCTGGCTCGCCGGAAGCGCCGCCGGGCTCACCGTCATCATCTGGGCGCTGGGAATAGGGGTACCACTTACGATCTGTCTGGTTCGCATCGGCATAGCGATCGGCCAAAGAGCCCTCGTGGTGGAAGTCATCGACGGCACACATACGGTTCGATTGCCCCCAAACGTCTACCTTGGGATAGGCTCAGCGGCGGTCCTGACGACCTTTGTTGCGTTTGTCACCGGTTTGTTCATGGCCACCAGACGTGAGCCACAGGTGCGCTTCGCACGTGACACCGACACAATTCGCCGCGCAGCCCGCATTCTGCTCATTCTGTTTCCCGTAACCTTTGCACTGTTGCAGTTTTTCTCCCCGCCGACACTCTCAGACGCGCTTCAGTTCCGCCCCGAGCTTGCGATGTTACTCCTAGGCTTAGCCGTGCTGAGTTTTGTGCATTATCTCGCGGCGCTCGCCGCCCGAATACCGGACTCCCGGTTTGCGCTGTGCTCGCGCTTGATCGTTCTTGCGGTCGTCGTCTTG
>JADFOB010000262.1 GCA_022563055.1 Planctomycetota bacterium | reverse complement strand
GCGTGCAGGAGGCGTTCTTCTCACACACCATGTCGAAGTGGGCCTGCAACACGGTCAAGGGTGCGGACTCGCACCCCGGACTCGCGGGCACGTCGATCACCAGATTGCCGACCTTGTCCGAGCACGTCGTGAGCCCGTGGGCCTCGGCAATTTCGCGTACCCTCGCCCGAATGCGCTCTTCCTTCCGGGAAGGTCGCGGAATTTCTGCCACCTGGGTAAAAAGGCTCCAAACGGCGCTGGGTTCGAGCGTTTCGACACCTGTTACTTGCTGCTGCGTTGTCATTTCGTTGTCTTGCCTCACCTCTAGAGAACCAAAATCTTAAGGGGTAGACTAATGGCGAGACGGCGAGTTGTGAATCCCTCCGAGGATTTTCTCGGGACGAGGTTGTGGCCAGCGCGGCAGACACATTTTGGACCGGCAGAGGGGGATGCGTCGTCTCGGACCCGCACTCCTCGAGGGAGGATCACCCATGACGCCCTCTCGCACACCTGTTTTCCGTTACCCATGAACGCGCGTCGTAGATTGAGATCTTCCCATACACCCAGCGGATTACGCGGTCGATTGGTCGTCATCACATCTCCAGGCGCGCGATGGCGGCGGCGTATCCTCGGGGTCGCGCAGCGAGTCGAAATGTTTGACGATGGAACGTAAGAGGCCGGTCACTGTCACAGTTGTGGCACTATCCAGAAGGCTCCTTCTGTAGCGATTTCTTGCCGATCCATTCGACGAGCCTGCCGAAAAACATGACCGATGACAAACCGTCGCGCCCTACACCCCAAACTGCCGATTTGTGCGCGGTGGCTCTGACACGCCAATCCATTCGCCTGCATGGCCACAAATAAAGCCCGGGTCTGCACCCTCGTTGTTCTACACAAGTCGCCAGCCTGGATCTACGCCACGCGTGTGGTCACGCTTCGCCCCAAAGGGGCGGCCACATGTGAGCCCAGGGCATCGCCCTTCATGCTCATTCGCGCGCCCTACTCGGTTGCACGAATTCGGTCGCACTCAGTCTGCAACGCGCAATCCCGAAAAGGTCGGAGTAGAGATCCCGGTTTCCCGGTACGCCCTCCACAGATCCCAGCGAGCGGCGTTACCGCACTGGGCTCCTGCCTCGGGTCATAACGAGTCGCAGCCGTTCGTTCGGATACGGATGGACGATCCGTGGTTTGGGGAGCCACTGTTCAGCGAGACGTTTCATCCGGTCCAGCGTAACAGAAGTTCGCTGGCTACGGCGACGTAGCGTCCTGTGCCACATCCCGACGATCGTGAAGCGAAAGCGGTAGAGCGAGTGGATGTTTCGTGGCACCCCAAAATACCGGTAATAGCCGCGAATCACCGAGCCCAACCACGCCCCCACTTCGCCGACCGGGGAGTGCATGCGCCGTCTCAATTCGCCCTTTAGCGCCTCGAGCTTCGCACGTTGACGCTTCGCCGACGTCTTGCGTAAGACCGCAAACCAGCCGTTCCGCGTCTTGCCGCAGCAATGCGTGAAGCCCGGAAAGTCGAAGGTCAATGGCTTGCCGTCTCCCCGCCGCTTACGATTCTCCGACGCAAATCGGCCGAATTCGATCAGGCGGGTCTTGTCCGGACGCAACTCCAGGTGAAACCGGCGGAGTCGGTCCGCCAGCGCCTCCCGGAATCCCTTCGCGTCGGCTTCATACTGAAAGCCTACCACGAAGTCATCGGCGTAACGCACGATGATCACCTCGCCACGCGCGGACCTTCGACGCCAACGGGCCGCCCACAGATCAAACGCATAGTGGAGGTAGATGTTCGCCGGCAAGGGACTGATACTGCACCTTGCGGCGTTCCCCATTCCGAACGGGTTTTTCTCCCGTTCTCCAGCACGCCTGCTTTGAGCCACTTCCTGACGTGTCGCAGGACACGCTGGTCTGCCATCCGGTGCCCGATGAACTTGATCAGCCAGTCGTGGTCGATGGCGTCGAAAAAACCACGAATGTCCGCATCGAGCAACCAATTCACCTTTCTCGTGGTGATCCCGACCGACAACGCATCCAACGCATCGTGTGCGCCGCGCCCTGGCCGGAATCCGTACGAGAAGCCTGCAAAGTCGGCCTCGTAGACCGCCGACAGCACCTCCGTCGTCGCCGTCTGGACGAGCTTGTCTTCCAGTACGGGGATGCCGATGGGCCGTTGTCGTCCGTCTGCTTTCGGGATAAACACCCGTTTGACCGGCTTCGCCCGGTACGCGCCTCGGCGCAGCCTATTGTGCTATTCCGCAGCATAGCACACCTGGGCTCACATGTTGCTGTCCCTTTGGGGTGAAGCGTGACCACACGCGTGGCGTCGATCCAAGCTGGCGGTTTGTGTAGAACAACGAGGGCGTTGCCCTGGCCGGGTGGCCATGGGGGATTGCTCCCCCACGGCTCCCACAGATCCGTACGTGCATGTTCTTATGCATACGGCTCCTCGAATCATGGGTTGGCTACGGATGGCGGCATGCGGGCGGCTGGGATGGGATATCGCTCGAGAAGACGACGAAAGTCGCTCCACGGTATCCGTCCGTCGCGTTTGCGGCGGCCAAGCCACTTATGCCAGGTGCGGACAACCAAGTGCTGGAACGACGCCAGAGATTGACTATTCCCTCGGACGCCGTAGTACTGGTTGTGCCCGCGTACCTTGCGAACCAATGCGACATGTTGATCTCGTATGGGCTGGTGACGGTGACGACGACACCAGTCTGAGATCGCTCGGACC
>JADFOB010000016.1 GCA_022563055.1 Planctomycetota bacterium | reverse complement strand
CCCAAAAATCGCCTCGATTTCTTCCAAACTGCGCAACCCGGGCTAGGTATGGCCACTGGACAAGCTGGTGGCCGGATTCTGTGCGGAAAGGCAAGGGGGCAACATGCGTAAGAAGAAGGAGAAGGATCGTCAGATCAAGCGGTTCATCTATTCGGGCGATGTGGGCGACGGCGTTCAGGATTGGGACGAGCTACTCCATAGGCTTGGCAATCTCCTGAGTCGAAACCTATGTTCGGAGTATTTTCCGGGCGGCATCATGTTTGAAGACCAGAACGGTGAGTACCACGCGATCTTGACACAAGCCGTGATACGCAAGGTTCTGCAGGGACAGCGTGAGATCGACCCGTGGGCTGGTGCCGAAGTAGACCTGCCAACCGGCAAGGGCGTAGTCTGTCAACCTGGACGTTACACACAGCATGGCCAACCTCCGTCGGTGTCCATGGCGTTACTTCCGCAGCCTCCTTCCCGGCGTGGAACGGCGATCCGCGGCACGGGGTCTTCTTTCCAGAATCGCCAACGTCTCCACCTGCGGTGTCTGGGGAAACATATCGAACGCTTCGACGTAGCGCAGGCGATAGCCCCCCTCGAGGAAATACTTAAGATCACGAACCAACGACGGCGGTGAGCATGAAAGATAGGCGATGCGAATGGCGCCCATCTGGGTCAACATGCGCCGGACCTTTTCTTCAAGCCCTTTTCGCGGCGGGTTGACCACGACGGCGAGTCGTCCGGCGCTGATGCCGGCCCGCCGCAGGTCCGTGACCACCTGCGGGAGACGCTCTTCCACCAGGCCCCGCCGGAACTCCACGTTGAGCAGGTCGTTATCGCGCGCAGCCTCACGGGCGAACTCGATGGATTCGGACACAGCCTCCATCCCGATCACGCGGAGTACCGAACCGGCGGTGACCAGGCCGATCGCGCCGACACCGCAATAGAGATCGAGCAGTGTTGTGCGGTGGTCGAGCTGTAGATGACGCTGAATCGCACCGTAGGCCAACTCCGCCACCGGTGTGTTGACCTGAAAAAAGCTCCTCAGTCCAAGCCGCAGCCGCACGCCACAGACCATCTCCACCATGTAGTTGCGACCCGCCATCAGGCGGTTGGTCGACCCGAAGATGACATTGCCTTTGTCGGGGTTGATGTTCTGCATGACGCCGATGACGCCGTCGCACTGTTGCATGACGGCTTGCGCGAGTTCCTTGCCGCCGGGAAACTGCTCGGTCCGTGTCACAAAGCCGACGAGCAGTTCCGATGTGGCGTGCCCCTGGCGAACCGTGATGAATCGAAGATCGCCCGTATGACTGACTTCGTCGTAGAGTTCGATCTCAAATGTATTGAGCCCGGCTCTGATGGTCTCGATCGCCCGATTGAGCCCGTCCATTTGGATCGGGCAACCGGGGATGTCCACGACCTCGTGCGAAGAGGCCCGGTAGAGCCCAAGCTCGACGCGCGACGCACTCGAATCGGAACTCTCGCCACGGCGGAAGGCCCGGGCAGGCACGAGCTTCACCCGATTGCGATAGGCCTCGACGTTGGGACTCGCGGTGATCTGTGTAATCGCGTTTGCCTCACCGGGAACCAGTGATGGCCCGGCGAAGTGCCGCTGGAGTTCCGCGAGCTTGTGCGCGAGCTGGGCCGTGTAGGGCGTACCGATCGCCGTGCAACCGCTACATGCGGGAAAATGCGGGCAGGAGAGCACCGTCGTCATGGTGCAAGCATCGTAGCAGATCGGACGGCGTGGAGGTATGCGTCCAAGTCGTGGGCCGTCGCAGCGGGTCGATGCCGGCTAGTGCCCCGTTGCCGATGTCTTGACGGATCATCCAACGGGGCAGGATGTGTGGCACGGCTCTTGAGCAGTGCTCTTGGCACGACCAACACCGTGCCGTCCGGCACGGCTCAAGAGCAGTGGCA
This sequence comes from Planctomycetota bacterium, assembly GCA_022563055.1. The sequence continues at coordinate 8,771 of JADFOB010000016.1, read as the reverse complement.
CACCAAGACAATCCATCCGTTGACAGGCGACGGAGTACTAAACCACTGCGCGCGATGAGGCGCCGCTTTTCCGAGCCGCGAGCGCAAGCGACCGGTGACCAACCCCGCCCTCGCGCTTGGGGCTCGGATCGGTGGCGCGGCATTGCGCACGGTGGTTTAGACGTTCGCGTTCACACCGGCTTGGGCGACCAGATGGTCGTTCTCGACCGTGCTGCCCGAGACGCCGATCGCGCCGATGATCTCGCCTTGACCATTCTTGATCGGTATGCCGCCGGGAAACGTGATCAATCCCCCGTTGGAGTGCTCGATGTTGTAGAGTGGACCACCGGGCTGCGAGAGCTTCCCGATCTCGCCCGTGTTCATATCGAAGAAGCGAGCCGTTCGAGCCTTCTTGACGGCGATGTCGATGGATCCGAGCCAGGCGCCGTCCATGCGGGCAAAAGCCCTGAGATTCGCGCCCGAATCCACGACGGCAATGTCCATCTTGGCGTCGATCGTTTGCGACTTCCGTACGGCAGCCGCCACCGCCGCCTGCGCCTGCTGCAACGTGATATCGTTCATGATCTTGCTCCTTCAATTAAGTGCCGAGCGCCATGGGTTCGTGCTTCACCGACGAGCACGGTACGTTGCGGTACCAAGTCCTGTCAACCGGTTGCCCGCGCTCGGTAACACTTGTCTTGACGAGTAAGCTGAGTCATATGTAGCCCAGCCGCCCTCGGCTGGGTGTCTCCCCAGACACAGCGGAGGGCCGCTGTGCCACACGGTTCTCCCCATCGAAGCATCCTAAACGGAGCGCTGGCGTCCCCGATCCGCCCTTCACTTTGCCAACGCTTTCGGGTTCAATACTGTTGCTAATGACAGCCTACGCAGCCACTCTGGAGTCAATACAAGAAGCGCAGAACCGGATCGCCCCCTACGCCCATCGCACACCGGTGTTGACCTGCTCGACACTCGACAAGTTGGCTGGACGCGAACTGTTCTTCAAGTGCGAGAATCTTCAGAAGGTTGGTGCGTTCAAGTTCCGTGGAGCCTGCAACGCAATCTTGCGCTTGCCGGCGGAGATTGCGTCGCAAGGTGTGGTGACGCACAGCTCCGGCAATCATGCACAGGCCGTTGCCCTGGCAGCGTCGATTCGAGGGATCGACGCACACATCGTGATGCCCACCAACGCGCCTCACGTCAAGCGCCGGGCCGTCGAGGGTTACGGTGCGAGAATCTATCCCTGCGAGCCGACGCTGGCTGCGCGGGAGGCGCTGGCAGCCGAGGTCATCGAGAAGACCGGCGCGACGTTGATTCCGCCCTACGATCACCCGGACGTCATCGCCGGTCAGGGGACGGTCGGGCTCGAACTCATGGAGCAGGTGCCATCGCTACAGGGTTCTTCGTGGGCGCGGGGCGGTTCGTTGCCCGACACCGACAGCGATGCCCAACAACGCTCCACCGCCGCCACGGGGGTTCCGGCGCGCCGGGACGACGAGAGAACGGAGCTTGCACTGGATGCCATTGTCGCTCCGGTCGGTGGCGGTGGGTTGATCAGCGGCGTCAGCATCGCCGCAAGAGGCCTCGACCCGGTCATTCGTCTGTTTGCGGCTGAACCCATCGGCGCCGATGACGCCGCGCGGTCACTGGCTGCCGGTCGACTCATCAAGCAGACGAACCCCCACACGATTGCGGACGGACTCTTGACGAGCCTCGGTCAGCACACCTGGCCGATCATTCGCGATCATGTCGAACGGATCATTACCGTGGCTGATGATCAGATCATCGCAGCCATGCGGCTCGTCTGGGAGCGGATGAAGATCATCATCGAGCCAAGTTCCGCGGTGGCTGTCGCAGCCGTATTGAGCGATGAATTCAAGTCGCTATCGGGAATCGCGCGCGTCGGCGTCATCCTCAGCGGCGGCAACGTCGACGTCCGCCGGCTAATAGGGTAACTCACTGATGCCCGTTCACGGCGATCCCTCTGAAACGGTGCCTACTAGTCCCAAAACAAGCGAACAACGATTGGTTTCTTCGCCGCGGCGCGGGCCGGCCGGTTCGAGCGCGGACCAGCCCGCCCGCCATCGGGGCCGGCATTGTGGCACTCGGTGGTTCTCTTGTCAGGCTCACACCTCGTACTTGTTGGGGGCCTACGCGGACCGGGACTTCCCTACCCCGGCATCATGAAGCGAACTCAACACCGTAGCGGGCGATTCACTTGCCGACCTATGGCGTCAACGCCGCGTAAGAACACCTCCAACCACGGACTCCATGCCAGCACGCGATAAACAATACGACGCCCCGTCCGAATCACCTGGGTCGCAATGTTCATGAACGCGTTGCGAAACGTCTGGAATTCCATACGCAGCACCTTCTCCTTCTCCGACTTGTACTTCTTCCGCCACCGTCCGCACTCCGGCAACGACAGCGCGAACCAACTTTTCAGCGTCCACGCCAGTGAGGCCATCACCATGTAGGCCCAGTTGCTCACCCAGTTGTCCACCGGCATGTCCAACGCCCCAATGCCGCCCTTGAGCCGGCCGATCAGTTTTTCCTGATTGCAGCGACCATTGGCCCACTTCACAATACTGGCGGGCGTCCGGCTGCGAATGTTCGTGATGTAGAAGAAGTAACGTACGTCATCGAACAACGCCCACTCGCCACGCTCGACCGTGAGGTTTTTGCGAACCACCACGATGCGATAGCTTCGACGGCAATGCCCCGGTGCGTAGTCGAACTCGGCCACGTCTTCCGATTGAAGTCGGATGTTCTCAAACTCACGCTCCTTCACGATGGCTTCCTTGACATTACGAGGCCGCTGGCGAGGTTGGGTTTTGACAGTGTACTTCGGCTTTCGCTTGAGCGGCTTGAACGCCTTGTTTTCCAGACTTTCGGCCATCTCGACGAGATTCTTCGTCGCATCCATGCCGAAGATGAATTGCACGCCCCGCCCGTGCCAGTCATCGAGGGCTTTGGTTTGCGTAAAGTCCGTATCGCCGCGAAGGAGGACACGCTTGAAGCCCGCGCCAAGGCAAAGATCGATCGCACTGTTGAAACGCGGAGTCGCGCCTTCGTGCGACGGCCTGTTCCCGCTTCGGTTGACCAGGTAGAGCGGCTCGCCCGTGTTGTTCAACGAGATGATCCATGGATGGTATCCCCACGGCCCCTTGTAGGAGATGTCCATACCCTCTTTGCACTGTCCGGTCGTCTCGGCCAGCGTGCCGTCGCCGTCGATGACGGCCAGATCGAAAAACGCCTCCGGCTGCTTGCGCCAGACCCCGACGCGAACCTCGTTGATGGTCTCCATGAGAGTCTCTACATGGTGCGCCTTGAAACGCCGACAGAAGTCGCCGGCTGTGGTGGGATCGGGAATTCGCTGCGCCCCGAGGGCGTCGGCAAGGGGTGCGTAACACTTCCGGCGGCACTCATCGGAGCCCCAAGCGTAAGCGCGGGGTTTCACCGGTGCCGGCGTCGCGCCAGAGAACCCGCTCGCTGACGCTCGGGGCTCTGATTGCGTGGCGCATCCATGTTGTCGCCCGTTTCGATATCCCGACCGGCGGGCCGCCGATTCCGTCACGGACCCGTCGGCAAAGACTTCGTCGTTGCGGCGCAGTTCGATATGTTCCAGGCATTGGTCGCCGCAGAGGAGATTGTAGGCGATGTTGAGCACGTGATCGGATTCGTGGTAGGGCTTGTGAATCTTGAGCAGGTGCAACCGCTTGTCGATGGCGTCCAGGAGCCCGCGTTGCCGTGCGAGGGTGTGTATCGCCCCGATTCCTCCGCAGACCAGCCCGCGGGTCTTGTCCGCCAGCTCATACTTGATGTTGCTTGCCGAGAACATCGGGTGGGGCTGATCCTCCCCTTCGATGTCTCGGAGACGGTACTGGTTTTTCCGCTTGCCACGGGCGAGTTGTTTGCGTATGCTGTTGTTCACTCGAAATGCCTCCTTGCGTAAGAGTGTCGTTTCTTTGGCACAGCATTCTAACGCTTTACCGAACGCATTTCGAGTCTTTTTCTGCAAAGAATCGCTCAAACTACGCTTGGCTTAGGGCTAGAGGACTTTCGCCTCTGACGGGGCTTACGTTTCTTCACTAATCGCTTACCGCAGGCTTGGGGCCACCGAGGTTATTCGCAATGCCCTCCAAACCAACCTGGTCACCGACCATGACCACGTCTACCCGACGCCGACATTGCAGACGGCTGAAGAGTTACCATGAAGCGAACTCGACAACGAAGCGGCCAATTCACTTGCCGAGTTATGGCGTCGACGCCGGCCAAACGATGGGTTCTGTTGGGTGCCACTGCTCCGTGAGCGGTGTGCTTGCTCGCATGTGGGCGTCACGACGAGCGGCACTACCGGCACGGGAGTGGCACACTTAGGAGAACTTCCTCCATCACTTCAGGTGTGTCGGAGCATTAGGGGTCCAGGTCGGTTTGGAAGGCGGCGTAGTCGGCGAGGTCGATCTTGTCACTGGCGTCGAAGTCGAAGACGCACAGACAGGTACTTAGCCACGCCGGGTTCCCGGACGCAAAGCCGAAGCATATCTCAAACGCCGCAAAGTCGGCAAGGTCAACAGTCCCGTTCGCGTCGAAGTCATTTGGCAACTGAACCGTATCAGTTTCGTAGGCACCCATGTCCACGCGGCAGCCCGCCAGACGCGGTTGACCGTCGAGGTCGGTTGTCCCGAGTTCCACGGGGAAACCCGGTGCGCCGGTGTTGATGCAGGGCGAACCGGCTGCGAGTCTCAAGTTATCGTCCGGCGTTCCGTCGATGTTGTCGTCTCCATCTTCGTCCAGGAAAACAGGATCGTCGCCGATGTTCCCCACGCCGCCCAGCGAGCCGGTAAGACCTTGCACGCAGGAATAATCCACGCTGAGCAACCCGATGCCGGATAAGAGAATCTGGGCCGATTCGCCGGAGCCGCCGTCGTCGGTGTTGTTCCAGAAGACACAGCTCGTCACCGCAATGTCGCCGGATGTCGCGCGTAAACCACCGGTGAGCCCAGCCGAGTTGTGGCTAAACGTTGAGTTCAGGAGTGCCAGGCTCCCCCCCAAGATGTGAGTGATACCGCCGCCCTTGGCTCCTGCGGTGTTGCCGTTGAACAGACAATTCGCCACGACTGGATCGCTGCCCTGATCGTAGATGGCACCGCCGCTGGGCGACACGCCTCCTGCGGCGGTGTTTTCGGTGAACACGCAGTTCGTAATCGTGGGGCTGCTGGACGACACGTTGGCCATTCCACCACCCCCCGCCGCGGTGTTATAGCGGAACGTGCAGCCGGTGTAGCTCGGTTCGCCGGAGACATTGATGGCTCCACCACCAAGAACCGTCGCCTCGTTGCTCTCGAATAGGCAGTCGACAACTGTCGGGCTGCTCTGAGAAACGTTGTAGAGCCCCCCGCCGTTGGTAGCACTGTTGTCCGCAAAGACGCAACCCGTCAATGTTCCGGTGTTCGCGCTGCCGTACATTCCACCGCCCTTGCCCAATCCGGGATCGCCGTTGCCCGGCGCGTGATTGCCACGGATCACACAGTTGCTGATCGTCGGGCTGCTTTGACGGAAGAAGATGAAGATGCCGCCGCCGCGGTCGCTCGGATTCCCGCCGTTCGCGTGGCCGGCTGTGATCGTAAACCCGTCGAGGACAGCCGTTTCGTCAATGCCGTCACCGGTCACCACGTGTAAGCTGTTTTCGCTGTTGTCGCCGCCGGTGTCGTCGTCGCCGTTGAGATCGCCGCTTAGAATCGTTTCAAAGGCGACGGGGTCGTGAAAATTCGGATCGGGCGCGCCGCATCCCGCAAAGCCGCCGCGTAGCTCAACACCGTTGGCGAGTTGGAAGCTGATTAGTCGGTCACCGTCCGGCGCGGTTGGTGTGTAGGTGCCGTTGGCCACACGGATCACAGCGCCGGGACCGGCGACTGCGAGGGCTGCCTGGAGGTCCGTATAGGCTGTACACCAGGTTTCTCCGATCGGTTCCGTCCCGGTGGCATTCTCGTCGACGAAGATGTCTTCCCCCACCGCGGAGCCACTGGCAGCCATGGCCGCCAGTGCCATCGCGACGAGTGCAATCGTCGAACCTTTTCGATCCATGCCTCTTTCCTAACCTAAATGACGGTACGTAATGCCGCAGCGCTGATCCGAGCCGGGAGCGCAAGCGACCGGTCAACGACCCCGCGCTTACGCTTGGGGCTCCGAATGCACGTCGCACGTCTGCGCGCAGTCATAGAGTGTGCCCCCATGCGCTTCCGCTCGACCCGGCATTGCGCGGACCCTGATTCTATTCCGCGGCGATGGGCGAATACAAGCAAGCTCCCAGGCAGTTCAACCGGTACCGTGTTTCATACGTTTCGCGGTATCTGAGCCGCAGGCTTTAGCCCGCGCGAATCCACGAAAGTCGCCGACGCCACGGCGATCCTGGCATCGCGCAGGCTAAAGCCTGCGGCTCGGGGCGTGTTTGCGGTCGTGGTGGTTGCCGGAAGTTTTTCTTGCAATCGGCCACTTGCGCGAGCGTTAGAATCCTCAGTAGGGGTGATTAAGAACCCAGCGTCTGAGAACCTGTTAAGCGTTTTGAAAAGGAGCCCAACATGATAGGACTGCGTGCACGCGTACTGTGTGGCCTGACCGGGTGTCTACTGGCTATCGGCTTGCTCGGTGCGGGATGTACCGACTCGGGTACGCCGGCGGCACAGGCTGGATCGAACGCCGATGGAGAACGGGCTCAGGATCTGCTAATCAGCTTCAACGAGGAGCCGGGCAGCAAACTGCTGGTTTCCGCCAAGACGCCTGACGGGTCTGAAATCGCCGTTTTCGGCGATAAGGACGAGCAAGGGCGGATCCAGCGGATATCGCAGATCGATCTGTTGCTCGGAGGGGGCGGTGAGACCGTCTCGGTGGCTTTGGATGAGCGGGAGCGTCCGCTCCGGGTGGAGATCGACGACAGGAGCGAAGCCACCTTCGCCTACGACGTGGACGCCGGTACGGTGCGCGCGGAGGTCGTCAATAGCGACGGTGCCATAAGCGTGACGGAAGTATCCGATCCGGCTGAGCAGGCTGACGCCGACGATGCCGGCGACGCAGAGGACGCCCGAGCGTTGGGCCGACCGAACCTCTGCGGCAGACTGCGCGCCCTTAGGCGTGTGCTCGACGAGTTCTTCAACTGCGATGGCGCCGCCGCCGATCCGACCCTCTGTGGCGGCTCGCTCGAAAGGGCAACCGCTCTTCTGCGGGACTTGTGCAGTCTCGACTCCGTCGACGTCGAGGGGCTCGCGACCAGGTTCGGCGACGGACCTCGACCCATGCCGCTGGGCATTCGGCCGCACTTCACCGCCAGACCTGGGCCGGACGGCGGCACGACGGTCGTCCTGGTGGCTGTCGCTTTCGGCGGCGCCCGACCTTACGACCAGGTCGAATGGTCTTGGATCGTCGGCCCCGAGGAAGTTCCCGTCGAGAACTTGCCGGCGTGGACGGCGGTCGCGGATCTGGTCGTACCGGGGATCTATGTCTTCCGGGCTGAGGTTATCGACGGCGAGGGGCACCAAGCCAGCGCCGACATCGAGGTTTCTACCGAACAACTGCTGGAGGTCATGATTCGCCTCGAGCCCGAGCGACCCGACGTGGGACAGGTCGTGCAGTTCCGTGGAGACGTGTCGCCCGGCGGTCCCATCCAGTTCTTGCACTGGCGGTTCGGTGACGGCAATGCCAACACCGGTGCCAGGGTCACCCACGCCTACACCGAGCCCGGTGAGTATGCCGTCAGGCTCGTCGTTGCGATGAAGGATGGTCGCCGTGCCACCGGGATGAGGATCATCCGCGTTGGCACACCCAACGAGTGTGTACTGGAGTGCCGGGAGCTCGGCGAGCAGGTGCTCCATGACTGCCTCGAAGAGGGTGGCGATGTCGACGACTGCGAGGCGCTGGCGCAGGAGTTCGTTGGAAACTGCATCGAGGAGCGGTGCGAAGGCCCGGGCGAATGTCGGGAACGCTGCCTCGAACACGGCGAGCAGATCTTCCATGAATGTCGCCAAGAAGGCGGCAGCCTCGAAGAGTGCGAAGCCCTCGCGCACAAGTTCGTGGGACATTGTATCGAGACGCAGTGTGAAGGACCGGCCCAGTGCCGGCGAGAATGCTTAGCGCAGGGAAGACGGATCTTCGAAGAGTGTCGCGAAGAGGGTGGCGGCGTCGAAGAGTGTGAGGCGCTGGCCCGCGAGTTCGTGGGACATTGTATCGACACGCAGTGTGAAGGACCGGCCCAGTGCCGGCGAGAATGCTTTGAGCTTGGCCGGGGGATTTTCGAGGAGTGTCGCGAAGAAGGCGGTAGTGTCGAAGAGTGTGAAGACCTAGCGCGTGAGTTCGTGGAGAACTGTCTGCGCGAGAACTGTGACCCGCACGGCGAGTGCGAGCGCGAGTGCCACGAACAGGGCGAGGGAATCTTCGACGAGTGCATGGACGAGATCGACAACGAGGAGGAGTGCAACGCTCTGCGGAGAGAGTTCGTCGAGGAGTGTTTGGACGAGCACTGTGATCCTCCGGGTTCATGTCAGAGTGAGTGCCGTTTAGCGGGGCAGGCTGTCTTCCGGGAGTGCGTGGATGCGGGCGGCGAACCGGCGGAGTGCAACGTCCTCCGGCGTGAGTTCGTGGAGGAATGTCTGGCGCTGTGCGAAGGTTAATCCACTCGCACGCGGTGTGACGCACGCAACCGAGTAATGTCCTACGGTCAGGCGCTTTCAATCAGGAAGCGCCTGGCCGTTTGCCCGTATTCCTCACTCCCCAAAGAGCGCCAAGAGCGCAGAGGTTGT
>JADFOB010000261.1 GCA_022563055.1 Planctomycetota bacterium | reverse complement strand
AATCTTTTCGAACACGCTGCGCGGAAGGTTATCGTTGAAGGCGGCGCCGTGCAAATCGCCCCCATCGCAGGTTTCCTCGGCGGCGTGATACGCTTGCATGACATTTCCGGCGGTACCGATCAGAGCCCCAAGCGTAAGCGCGGGGTATCACCGAAGCCGGCAGCGTACCGGAGAACCCACTCGCTGACGCTCGGGGCTCTGATGGCGGGTGCCACACCCTTCGGGAGTATGCGAAGGATGAGGCACCCGCGTAGGTGGTTGTTCTGATTTCATTTTCGACGTACGATCCGTTCATGGTAGACCTGACGGGAGACAGGGGCGATGACATGGAGGCAACAAGGAGTGTTTAGCAAGGTAGCCCTGATCGTCGCGGGCACGTCCTTGTCGCTGTTCGGCGCGGCCGGTTGCGTTACTGTTCCCACGCTGCCGGTCGAGGCGACAGCCTATACGATTGATGTCCGGCTCGATCCCGCCTCCCATAGGCTCGTGGGCCGCACGGATATCAGTCTCGTGCGAACGAACGACCGTGTCATCCCGGCCGGCGAACAGGTCGCGGTGGAACTGCTGCTCCACCCCGCTCTTAGGATCGAGCAGGTCACCGCCGACGGCGTGCCGGTGAAACACCGCAGAGGGCGACTGGTCGTCAAAGACGACGATGACGACGGCGAGGACGATTTCGCGCCCCGAAGGCACTACATCATCCTCGAAGAACCGCCCGATTCGTTCACCCTCTCTGTCACGTACAAGGGAAAGCTGTTTCAGGACGTTTCCGCCGGCGAGGTTGCCGGCGCGATCCACAACTTCCAAATGCGCGCCCACATCGGGAAAGACGGCATCTACTTGGGCGGCGGCTACTGGTACCCCGAGCCGGCTTGTGAGGAAGACGCTGTGACCCGGCTCGCCGACTTCATTGTGCTGGCGGATCGAGTTGGCGATATCGAGTTGGTCGCCGGAGCCGAGCGAGATTCCGAGTTGAGCGATAAGACGGGTCGTCTGGCGTGGCGAAGTCCCTATCCCTTGGACGGTATGGTGCTCGTCGGCGGGCCGCACGAGGTCCATCGGATCGTTCACAACGGCGTCGAGATCAGCCTGCACCTGAAACCGTCACAGGTCCAGCAGGTGGAAGGTCTGTTCGAGGCTGTCCGGCACTATCTGGACCGCTACGAACCGCTGATCGGTCCCTACCCCGCGCGCGAGTTCGCCATCGTCGACAACTTCTTCAGCAGCGGGTTTGCCTTTCCGACCTTCACCCTGCTGAGCTCAGCCGTGATCAACATGGGCGAGCGGTCGCAGAAAGCCCATGGATACATCGACCATGAAGTCCTGCATAGCTGGTGGGGCAACGGCGTACACGTCGATCCCGATGATGGTAACTGGTGCGAGGCGCTCGCCAGCTACGGCGCGAACTACTATGGATACATTCTCGACGGCGACGAGACGCAGGCCCGCAGGAAACGGCGGAATTACGCGCACTTCCTGAGCAGGTTGAAACCCCAAAAGGACAAACCCCTTGGCACGTACGGCAAGAAGGATGGTTGTGGTCGAGGGATCGCCTACAGCAAAGGAGCAGCCGTCTTTCACATGCTGGCGCGCAAGGTCGGCCAGGACGCGTTCTGGGCTGCCATGCGGCGTCTGACGGCTGAGTACGTCGGGCGGTACGCCTCATGGGACGACATCCGCCGTCTGTGCGAGGAGCAAAGCGGCGTTTCGCTCGAAACGTTCTTTCGGCAGTGGGTCCGTAGCGGCGGTGCACCGGCGCTGGTCATCGACCACGCCCGCTACGATTCCGCGGCTCGGACGCTCACACTCTCTCTCCAACAGGGCGAACCGGCGTTCGAGCTTGACGTCCCCATTCGAATCACGCACGCCGGCGGCACGCTGGACGTCGCCGTCGGGCTCGATGCAGCCTCCGATGAGATTACGATCCCCGTCGACGTGGTGCCCGAAGGTGTCGAGGTCGATCCGGATTACCACATCTTCCGCAAGGTTCCCAAAACCGACATCATCCCAACCACAGCCACGACGCGAGCCGGCGACGCGTTCACCTGCATCCTGCCCGCGGGCGATGTTCACGAACAGTATGCCACGGTGCAATCCACGTTCGAGAAGAGCTTCGAAGAGGACGAGCGGAATGAGGTGAGGGCCGGGAATGTGGATGTGAAGAGTCTCGCGGATCGATCGGTGTTGATTCTGGGTGAAGCCGTCCGCGATCCGGCGGTGGCGGGGTTCCTCGAAGGGTTGGATTTTCCCGTGCGGTGGACGGACACCGGTTTTTCTTTTGATGGCGTCGACTACGCGGATGCGGGCCACGGTCTTATCTGCACGATCGTCCACCCAGGCGAGGAGGTGCGCGGCGTGACCGTCGTCTTGGGCAACAGCGTCGAGGGTATCCCCAAGGCGCGGAATGTACCGTTCTACGATCGCAGCCTCGTCATCTTTGCCGATGGGAAACCGATCGTGCGATACGATTTCGAGCCTCGTCATATCATCCCGGTTGAACACCAGTAGCGGAGTCGTAGAGCGTGTGTGAGAAGGGGCTTTTCAGAACCGCGCCCGTAAGGAAGCGGCCTTTTGTCGCGGGGACGCCGCTCCCTCACGGTCGCGGTTCGGAATGCTCGCAGTCGTTCTCACACACGCTCTTAGAGATCGTGTCTTGCAAACGCTGCGGTGATGCTAACAACCCGCCCCGCCGGCTTGAGCCTGCGCGAAGCCCCGAGGTTCGCGGCGAACCCG
>JADFOB010000015.1 GCA_022563055.1 Planctomycetota bacterium | reverse complement strand
GGCGGACCAACGACCTGCCCTACGGGAGCGTCCGCGGGACGTGTCTGCTTTGCGCGGTCGTTGCCATGTCTTGTGGCGTGTCTCAAGCTCGTGCCGTGAACGTCGAAGTCGAGCGGATCGACGGTCAGCGGCTTTGGGGCGAGTGGAGAGGCTGTCCCGGCGGACGGTCGGTGCAGATCCTGACGGAGCAGGGAGAACAGCACCTTCCCGTCAGCAGTGTGGTCAGCATCACGTTTGACAATGCATCCGTGAAGCCCCACGGCGATGCTCTTTTCTACCTGGCGGATGGCGGTCGCATCTACGGCAAGATGCTGGACGGTAGTATCCTGGACGGCAAGATCCCCGACGGTGCCCAAGATGCGGTTGTCTTCGCCGGGCTGCTTGGTAACGCAGCGACCGTGCCGTTTTCTCACCTGGCGGGTGTTCAACTGGTGTTGGAGGCTGCGCCATCGCAAGCCCGAGACCTCTTTCGTAACGCATTGCGGACGCGCCTTGCCGGTCAGGACGTGCTCATCACGCGCGGTGACGACGATGCCAAAACGCTGCGTGGCCGGCTCGTTCGCCTGGACACCCACGGCGGTTCGTTCGACTTCTCCGAGCGCACGCGCACCTTCAAGAGAGAGAAGGTTTTCGGAGTCGTGTTGGCGACCGGCGCGCGTCGCACACCAAACAACCCCGCTACCATCTCCCTGACGGACGGATCGGTCGTGACCGGTCGGATCGACACAGCCGATAGCAAGATGTTGAGACTGGCGACGTCGCTCGATCTCGTCGTCGAGTTCCAGCTCGCCCGCATCGCCCGGATCGACCTCATCAGCGACCGCCTCATCTATCTCAGCGATCTGATACCGGTCTCTCAACGTAGCGACGGAATACTGCATCGTCCGTGGCCCGTGCGTATGGACCGGAGCGTGTCGGCGAAGGTTCTTTCCATGGACGGGCGCACGTTTGACAAGGGCATCGGATGCCACGCTTTTACGGAGTTGGCGTACGATCTGGGGCGGGCGTACGAAGCATTCGCCGTAACGATCGGGATTGACGACGCCGTCAGGCCTCGCGGAAGCGTTGTGTTCCGTATCCTTGGTGATGGCGAGGTGCTCTTTGACAGCGGTCCCATTACCGGTCGGGACGAGCCGCGCGACATCATCGTCGACATCACCGGTGTTGATCGTCTAACCCTGATCGTGGATTACGCAGACGATCTGGACCTCTCCGACCATGCCGATTGGGGCGGGGGCAGGCTGATCAAACCGGAGCGTGGAGCGCCCGGCGAGGACTCGCTGTGATACCGGTCCGCCCTGTTGCCTCATCCCACAGTTCCGTGAAAACAGCGTTCACAGTAGCCTGTGTGATCCTGTCCCTGACCGGCGCTCTGGGGGCGCTCGCTGCGACGCCCGAGGATGCCCCCCACCATCTCGTCCTCGAGGCGCAAGCCCGGCGCATCGAGGTGATCGCTCGTGTCACTCCCAGCGTGGTCTGCATCCAGGATCAACGACATCGAAGCGGCGGATCGGGTGTGCTCATCGACGCCGAAGGATATGGCCTGACGAACTTCCACGTCGTAGCCGGCATGCTCGATACGCGAAGGGGTTGGGGCGGTCTCAGCGACGGCAAAGTCTATGAGTTGGAGGTGCTGGGGATCGACCCCACCGGCGACGTAGCCATGTTCCGCCTGATTGGCCGCGAACGTTTCATACCGGCGCAGCTCGGCGACTCGGATGCGGTTCGCGTCGGCGATTCGGCGATTGCTCTGGGCGATCCGTTCGGCCTCAGCGCGGATTACACACCGACGGCGACACTGGGAATCGTGACCGGCGTACACCGCTATCAGTGGGGTGTCGGCAACAACCTGATTTACTCCGACTGCATTCAGGTGGATGCCTCGATCAATCCCGGCAACTCCGGCGGACCTCTGTTGAACGCCGCCGGAGAGGTCATCGGTATCAACGGGCGCATCTCCGTCAACACGCGCGGTCGATTCAACGTCGGCTTTGGCTACGCCATCACGTCGAACCAGATCAAGCGGTTTCTACCGGCGCTGCGGGCTGGGCTTCTGGCGAAGCATGGAACCTTGCAGGCAACGGTCGCCCAACGGGATGGACTTGTGTTCACGGAGGTAGCGCCGGGTGGAGCCGCCGCCGAGGCGGGCATTCGTCGGGGCGACGAGCTGTTGCGGATCGACGGTGTCACGATCGTGTCACCCAACCACTTCGTCAGCGTCCTGGGAACGTACCCGGCTGGGCGGCACGTGTGGGTCGAGGTGCGGCGCGACGGAGAACCCATCACTCTTGTGGTGCGACTCGATCCGATCAGACCAAAGCTGGCGGTACCGTTTGTCGTCAATCAAGAAGTCAACCTCCGTCAGGTCCGACGGGTCTTGCGCGCCTTCCGCACGGCGATAGAGCTTCATACGGGCCAAGTTGACACGAAGAGCCGCCGGGTTCTTGTCGAGCGTGACGTGTTCGACAACGCCGGGGAAGCCTCGATCCGCCGCGAGCACTACCGGATCACCCTCGACGCCGACGGGCGAACCCGCATGGCGGAGCTTCACGACGATGGCTCCACCGGGAGGACCATCGAGTATGACGAAACCTCGGCCATCCAGCGGGCACGGACGGGCGGCGCCTCGTTCGAGCTGGCCGCCGAGGAGGCGATGATCTACGGCTCGCTCTTCCTGATGCAACGCTGGTCGGCTAACTCCGTTGAGGATGTCGATCTGACAGGCGTGGCACACGTTGGCGGTGACGCGCTCGTGTGGCCGGCGGGCACGCAGCATGCCGCCGATGACGGGGCTGTGCGTGCGGCGCCGCGGCGCGAGGTGGAGATCATTGAATCGCCCGTGTTCCACAGCGCCACCGCACGCTTCGCGTTCGATGTCAATTCGCACGAGTTGCTTCGCATCGACGTAACCGACGGACCTTCCGGTGCACAGGCGGTGATCGAACTGTCCGGTTGCCCTGATACGGACGGTCTGGTCTGGCCCTGTATCATCGACGTACGCAGCCAAGGGCGTCGTTACCGCGAAACGGCAAGAGCATGGGAGCCCTCGCCATGAACGTGCCAGCGCCCCGAGAACGATCGAGCCCAACCTCACGCTCGCATGTGCAAGAGCAGTGGCACTCACCCGAGCCGCAGGCTTTAGCCTGCGCGATCATCCCGGACTTTTTGAGTTGCAAGACACCGGATATGGAGGGTGATCGTCGATGCCTCAACCGGTGGTGCACCCGCTGGATGCTGCTCGCCGTGACGCTGCCCGCGCTGGCGGTTGCTCCCGTCGCCTTTGGCAGTGGATTCGACCGGGCCATCGAGTCAGCCACCCAGCGCGTGGTCAAACTCTATGGGCTCGGCGCCGGGTTGCAGGTGGGATACGGAACGGGGATCGTCGTATCGGAGGATCGGCTGGTCGTGACCGTCCTCTCGCTCCTGATCGAGGCGCGGACGATTCGGGTCACCGATTTTCGAGGACGCCGCTATGAGGCTCAGGTGATGCACCGCGACCGCGCGACACAGCTCGCGCTGCTTCGCCTGACGCCCTCCGGGGAACCGCAAGGCATTGACATTGCGAAGCACGAAGAGATGGCGCCCGCCCTGCCGTTCTTTGATCTGACGCGCAACGTGGAGGTCGTGCCGGGAGACTGGGTGATCGCAGCCGGTAACGCTTTCAAGGTGGCCCAGGGTGCGGAACCCGTGTCCATCGCGCACGGCGTTTTCTCGGCACGAATAAAGCTCGATGCGCGCCGGCGCGTGAAGGACTTCCCCTATCGAGGCGACGTACTTGTGATCGACGCCATCACCAGCAATCCCGGCGGACCGGGTAGCGCGCTGGTGAACCTCGACGGGGAACTGCTGGGCATGGTGGGTCGGCTGGTCACCTCGAACTTGACCCACACGCACTTCAACTATGCGATCCCGCGCGATGTGCTGGCGGCGTTTGTGCGCGACGCCGCCGACCCCGCAATACGCTCGGCGCTCGCACGAGGCAAGGATCGCCCGGACGCCGTCAAGAGGATCGACCTGGGAATCCGCCTGGCCAGGGTTGGATACAAACAAGTGCTGCCGTTCGTGGAGCGTGTCCGCCGTGATTCGCCCGCCCATCGAGCGGGAGTGCGAAAAGACGATCTGATCCTATCGGTGAACGGCAGGACGGTGACGGACGTCCGTGAGTACGACGTCCGGATTACGTCGCTGTCGCCGGATGAGCCGGTCGACCTGATCGTCCGGCGGGGTGAACACATCGTGGCAATCCGTGTCGAACCGGAGGATCATTGATGCACAAGTTGCCGGGGCGATTCAGGATGATGGCTGCGCTGGTCGCTGCCGTCTTGGCGGTCAACCAAGCAGCCAGGGCGGATGATGCCGACGGTGAGTTGCTCAGGGCTACGCAAGAGGCTCTTCGATCCGTTGCGACCAGTGTACGTCCCTACCTCGTTCGGATTGAGACGGTCGGAGGATCCCAACCACCTGGCCGCATCCTCGGTGCTCCGGGTGACAGGGATTCGCCCGACGGCAGTCCGCGACCGGCGCCGAACCGGTTCCGCGACGCTCCGGGCTCCGAGTTCGTCATCGCGGATGGTCCGACCACGGGGATCGTCTACTCCTCGGACGGTTACCTCATCGCCAGCAGCTTCAACTTCGTACGTGAGCCGTTGTTGATCTCGGCGACGCTCGCGGACGGTCGCCGCCTGGCAGCCAAGCTTATCGCGCGAGATCAGGTCCGAAAGATCGCCCTGCTCAAGGTCAACGCAACCGGGCTTGAAGTACCGCCATGGCGAATGCTCGACGACGTTCGCATCGGCGAATGGGCCGTCGCGCTGGGGCTGGGTTTCGGCAGCGAGCGACCGTCGGTTACGGCTGGGATCATCAGCGCCGTGGGTCGCATGCACAACAACGCCGTACAGACCGACGCGAAGCTCAGCCCGGCCAACTACGGAGGACCGCTTTGCGACATCTTCGGGCGTATCATCGGCATCTGCGTACCGATGGCTCAGCGGCCTGGCGAACTCGCCGGCGTCGAAATGTACGATTCGGGCGTCGGGTTTGCCGTCGGGAAAAAACGTGTGGACGAAATCGTCTCGGTGCTCAAAACCGGGCGGTCATTCTACCGAGGCTGGCTTGGAATATCCGTTGAGCGCGCAGGCCATGAAGGCGTTGTCATCAAGAATGTGGCCGATCCATCACCGATGTTGAAAGCCGGGATTGAACCGGGCGACAGGATTCTTTGGGCCCAGCATCGGAATGTTCATCAGTTCCGTGATCTGGTTGGGGCGATCTACATGATTCCCGCCGGTGAGCCGGTCTACCTGCACGTTGCGCGCGAGGCACGCGAACTCACCCGTACGAGCCCGACCGGCGGTGTGTGGCATGCCTACAATCGCAGGTTCGGTCCCGCTCATTCCGAGGGTGACTTGGCGCGAGCGGAGACATCGCACCCGGTTCAAGCCGGCCCAAGACGCATAGAGTTCTGTATAACCGTCACCCTCGCTCGAAACACGGAACTGGGACCATTGTCCGACGACGAGGATCCACCCGATCCCGTGGATTCGTTTCCCATGCCCACACCGCACCGTGGACCTTGAAGAGCCTGTGACCGTTAAAGCGGGCGCTCATGGATCACACTGTATACCATGATCACGAGATGGATTCTGCGGTCACCCATCCCAGCCGCTTTAGCCCGAAGTTCCGGGAGTAGCCAACACGTAACCCAAGTTAGACACTTTGCACGAATTCTCGACTTTTTTTGTGGTAATCGGCGTGCAATTTGGGCCCACCCGGGGCTGTGAAGTTCCTGTGATATCGGCACGTAAAACGGACCCACCGTAGCAACACCCGACGAGGACGGTTTCCTGAACCGTCCGGCCTCTGGATGCCGGCTCTTTTCACGGAGACCGGCACACGGAGGCAAAGGATGCTTACGGTGGAAGACTACGGACGTATTCGCAGAGCCAAACGCGACGGGATGAGCATTCGGGCGATCGCCCGGGTCTTGCACCATTCGCGGCGCAAGATTCGCGAGGTTCCGGCTAACCCCGAGCCACAACCCTACACCCGCACGAAGGAGCCACCGGCGCCGAAGCTGGACCCGTTCAAGCCGATCATCGAAGAGGTTCTCAAGACGGACGAGCGGGCGCCGCCCAAGCAACGCCACACGGCTGCCCAGATATTCCGACGTCTACGTGGTCAGCACAACTATCACGGTAGTTATGATCAGGTCCGCCGGTACGTCAGCAAGCATCGTCGGCGGCAACGCGAGACGTTCATCCCACTGGTGCACGAGCCTGGCCAGCGGCTCGAGTGCGACTTCGGGCACATCCACGTCGACTTCCCCGAGGGGCGCCGACGGGTGCCGGTGCTGCTCCCCACGTGGGCCTACTCCTACTGCCCTTTCGCCATCGCCCTGCCCACCGAGCGAACCGAGGCCATCCTGGCCGGGATGGTCGAAGCCTTCGAGTTCTTCGGCTGTGTGCCACGTGAAGTCTGGTGGGACAATCCCAAGACGGTGGCCACGGCGATTCTCAAGGGTCGCAACCGCACGCTGAATGAACGCTACGCCGCTCTGGCCAGCCACTACGCCTTTGAGCCGCTCTTTTGTATGCCGGCTCGGGGCAACGAGAAGCCCCACACCGAGAACCGGGTGTACGACCTGCAACGGCGTTGGGCCACGCCCGTGCCAAAGGTCAAGAACCTGGACGAACTGAACGCCTACCTGCAGGGGTGTTGTCTGAAAGATCGTGGCCGAACGGTCGCCGGGCAAACCGAGACCATCGATCAACGTTTCGAGCGGGAACGAGCTGCCGCGGACCCACTTCCTGCCCGAGCGTTTGATGCCTGTGTCCATACCGAAGCCAAGGTGGACAAGTACCAGACCGTCCGCTTCGACAACAATCGCTACAGCACACCGCGGAACTGCGCGTTTCGCCCCGTGACGGTCAAAGGTTACATCAACCACATCGAGGTGGTGGCCAATGGGCAGGTCGTCGCTCGCCATGACCGCTGTTACGGGCGCGGAGAACAAATCCTTGACCCGGTTCATTACCTCATCACCTTGGGACGGCGCCCGGCCGCCCTCGACCACAGCAACGTCTATCGCCATTGGCACCTGCCGGCGGCGTTCACCGAGCTACGTGGGCGGTTGGAGGAACGTCACGGTTCTTCGGCCGGTGCTCGCCAGTACGTGCGGGTGTTGCAGCTATTGGCCGAGCATCCGGTTCGGCGCGTTCAAAGCGCCGTCGAGTCTTGCCGTGGCTTGGAAGACTTGGATGCCGACCGGATCATTCAACAGACCCACCGCTTGGCCGGCCAAGAGGCCGGGGAATCAGAATCGCCACCGTGGACGTCACCGGATGTCGATGACGCCTTGCCTGAGGTTCAGGTGCCGCTGCGGGGCCTGAACCACTTCGATCAGTTTCTTTCACGAGAAGGAGAACGTGCTTATGCCTGAGAATCACAGTCTGTTGCTGAGAGCCAACCTCAAGCAGTTGCGGCTGCCCACCGTCGCGGCCGAGTTCGAGAAGCTGGCCCGTGAAGCCGCCGAGGCCAACGAAGGATACGAGCAATACTTGCTGCGCCTCACCGAGTTGGAGGTCACCACCCGATCGAGCAATGCACTGCGGACACGCATCAAGGCGGCGGCTTTCCCGGTCCACAAGGACTTCGACACCTACGACTTCACCACCATCCCCACGCTCAACAAGCAGCGGGTCCTGGAGCTGGCCCGGGGCGAGTGGATCGATCAGCATTTCAACGTGTGCCTGATCGGCAACGTGGGAACGGGAAAGACCCATGTCGCCATCGCCTTGGGCTTGGCCGCCTGTCGACAGGGGCGGCGGGTACGCTTCTTCAGCGCCGCCAACCTGGTGAACCGGCTCGAGGAGACTCAAAAGCTGTATCAACTCGACCGCTTTCTCACGCAGTTGGACAAGACGGACCTGTTGATCTGCGACGAGCTGGGTTACCTGTCGTTCAGCCGCGCCGGTGCGGAACTGCTCTTCCAAGTCTTTGCTGATCGCTATGAGCGGGCCAGCCTGCTGATCACCAGCAACCTGGCCTTCAGCGACTGGGGGCAGGTCTTCCAAGGCGAACGGATGACCGCAGCCCTGCTGGACCGTCTGACCCATCGCTGCCACATCTTCGAGATGAACGGCGAGAGCTACCGGTTCCGCGAGTCCATGAAGGGGAAGCAAGGATCAGTGAAGGGGAAGCAGGGATCGGCGAAGAACAAGAATGGAGCGAAGTCCAAGTGACACGAGTGTCATCGGGCAGGTTGGAGTCGGCCACCGCTGGGCGGAAAAAGCCACCCGTGACGAATCGCACGGATATCACCGATATCACAAAAGAGAAAGAAAAAAGAAGCAAAAAAGAAAGAGAAAATGTACTACGACTACGAGTTTCTATACCAGGGAGAGGACCCCTTGCACCCCCTCTCCGAGGGGGTACTCTACTGACCCAGGTGGGTCCCGTTTACTCGCCGATGTGGGTCCCATTTGCATGCCGATTTCCATCAGCGTACAACGGCCGCCACGGGGGGCGGCCGCTACTTCTTCAGTGGGCTGCCAGGTTCCAACCGCGACAGATCGCAGAAACACCAGGTACCATGGAAACGCTGCAACAGCCAAACACGATGCCGCGAGGGAAGCCCAGCACGATGCCTCGAAGAATGATCACCATCGAAGGGAACGAAGCGGCTGCCTTTGTGGCCTACCACCTCAGCGACATCGCCGCGATCTACCCCATTACGCCGAGTTCAGGCATGGGCGAGTTGGCAGACGAGTGGAGCGTCGATGGGAAGAAGAACATTTGGGGGACGGTGCCCGTCGTCGTCGAGCTTCAGAGTGAGGGCGGTGCCGCCGGTACGGTTCACGGCATTCTTCAGACGGGCGGGCTGGCGACGACGTTCACAGCGTCGCAGGGCCTCCTCCTGATGATCCCCAACATGTACAAGATCGCGGCCGAGCTGACGCCGACCGTGTTCCACGTCGCGGCGCGCTCGATCGCCACGCACGCGCTTTCCATCTTCGGCGATCACAGCGACGTGATGGCGGCCCGCGGTACCGGCTTTGCCATGCTGGCGTCGGGCGGCGTGCAGGAGGTGCTGGACTTCGCCACGATCGCGCACGCGGCCACGCTGGAATCGAGGGTGCCGTTTCTCCATTTCTTTGACGGGTTCCGAACGTCGCACGAGGCGTTGAAGATCGAAGATGTTACGCTGGACGATCTTCGAGCGATGATCGACGATAAGCTGGTTCGGGCTCACCGGGCGCGGGGGATGAATCCGGAGGCTCCGGTGCTCCGCGGCTCGGCGCAGAACCCGGACGTTTTCTTCCAAGCCCGCGAGGCGATTAACCCCTACTACCTCGCATGTCCGGACATCGTCCAGGCGACAATGGACAGATTCGCCAAGCTGACCGGGCGCGAGTACCACCTGTTCGACTACGTCGGTGCACCCGACGCGGAGCGTGTCATCGTGATGATGGGTTCCGGCGGCGAGGCGGCCCACGAGACGGTCGAGCATCTGGTCGATGTGGGCGAGAAAGTCGGGCTCGTCAAGGTTCGACTCTTCCGCCCCTTCGATCTACAGCGCTTCATCGCCGCCCTGCCCGAAACGGTGCGCACCATCACCGTACTGGACCGCACCAAGGAACCCGGCGCCACGGGCGAACCGCTCTATCAGGACGTCGTGACTTGCCTCATGGAGCATCACAGCACAGGCAACGTACGGTTCGCCTCGATGCCGCGCGTGATCGGCGGTCGATATGGGCTCTCCTCGAAGGAGTTCACACCGGCCATGATCAAAGGCGTCTTCGACCAGATGCGCCAAGACAAGCCGAAGAATCATTTTACGGTCGGCATCGTGGATGACGTCACCCACACATCCATCGACTACGATCCGACCTTCACGACAGAGGGCGACGAGGTTGTTCAAGCCGTCTTTTACGGGCTCGGTGCGGACGGTACGGTCGGTGCGAACAAGAACTCGATCAAGATCATCGGCGAAGGAACGGACAACTTCGCGCAGGGCTTCTTCGTCTACGACTCCAAGAAGGCCGGCTCCGTCACGGTATCCCATCTTCGCTTCGGGAAGCGTCCGATCCGGTCGACCTACCTGATTCAACAGGCGAGCTTCGTCGCCTGCCATCAGATCAGCCTGATCGAGCGAATTGAGATGCTCGAGATCGCCGCGCCGGAGGCGGTGTTCCTGCTGAATACGCAATCCGCGCCGGACTCGGTTTGGGATACGCTTCCGCGCGAAGTGCAGCGCCAGATCCTCGACAAACGAATCAAGTTCCACGTCATCGACGCCTACAAGGTCGCTCGGGAGCTCGGTCTGGGTGCCCGCATCAACACGATCATGCAGACCTGCTTTTTCGCTATCTCAGGAATCCTTCCGCGCGACGAGGCGATCGAGAAGATTAAGTTCGCTATCGAGAAGAGCTACGCAGCCAAGGGTGAGGCGGTCGTGAAGGCGAACTTCGCCGCCGTCGACCAGGCACTGGCCAACCTTCATGTCGTGCCCGTGCCCGACAAGGAGACAGCGGACCATGGACGTACGTTGGCTGTGACCGATGAGTCCCCGCTCTTTGTCCGGGACGTCACCGCAGAGATGATCGCCGGCCGCGGTGACCAGCTTCCGGTGAGCCGCATGCCCGTGGACGGGACGTTCCCGACCGGCACGTCCCAGTGGGAGAAGCTCAACATCGCGCTGCAGATACCGGTGTGGGAAACCGACCTCTGCATCCAGTGCAACAAATGCGCCCTGGTC
>JADFOB010000014.1 GCA_022563055.1 Planctomycetota bacterium | reverse complement strand
GGCGATGCGTCGTCGATGATACGAGAGATCGTCTCGCGTGTTCGGGAAGACTACGCCGGTCTGAATGTCACGATCCTCTCGACGAGCGAAGGAAGTCGGTACGACGGTTCGATGACGAGGATCTTCTTCGGTGCCTATGACGCCGCTCTTTTGGGCGTGGCGGACGGCGTCGACGAGTTCAATTCCACACAGGCGCAGGAGGCGATCATCTTTACGGATACGTTCGCGGCCTTCTCCCGCTTGGAACCCTCGGTTCTCCAGATGAGCCGGGCGATCGCCAACGTGACGAGCCACGAGATCGGACACTTGCTGGGGCTGGTCCACACGAAGGACTCGAAGGGGATCATGGATGTCACAGCCAGTCTAAACCAGCTTCTTGTCGACCAGGATTTCCGAATGTCGCCGCTCTACACGGACGTGTTTCCGATCGGCTGGCAGAACGCGCTGCAACTGCTTGTGGACGCCGTTGGTGGCGACGTCGATCCGACGGCGGTCAAAGGGTTCGACGATGCGGGACCGTCGCCCAAATCGTTCGACGATGCCGATGGACCGTCCGCCCGCGAGTCGCTCCTGCTCAGCACGTGCGGGCTCGGCGATCACGCTGGGTAGTCGAAACGCCGAAACGTCGAAACGTCGAAACGTTGAAACGTTGAAACCTTCGACCTCTTTTCTGTGTCTCGGTGTCTCTGTCGTATTCTCCTCGTGAGCATGTGGCGTGACTGTTTCCGCCTTGCCCTTGAGGATGGCCACACGGCGGGGATACCGGACCGTTGGCGATAACTTGATTAGACGCTTCCTGTCACCGTAGGATGCCGACAACAACATCCGGGTACCACGCGCACTCAGGTCGAGGAGCGGCGGACCGGGCGGCAACCACGAGGAAGCGGACCTATGAGGACGGCGGATTCGTATGGTGTATTCTTTGATGTCTCGGGGCGTGCAATCGGGGCAGCCATCGTGGGACTCACGCTGTGGGGCGTCGCGGGCTGCGGCATCGGTGCTACCATCTCTGATGGGAATGGTGGATCGACCGTGATTGGCGGTAATGGTGGAACGACCGTGATCGACGGAAACGGTGGATCGACCGTGATTGGCGGAAACGGGGGAACGACCGTGATCGACGGAAACCGTGACACGACACTGACCTCATCGCTGGGCAAGACCTCCGGCGAGCCGAACGACACGTTTCCAAGCGCAGTCGTAGCCGTCTTTGATGGGGCCGGCGTTGCCCGTCTGCAGGGGACGATACCACGGGAGGGTGATTTGGACGTCTTCTTGCTGGGCTCACTCGCAGCCGGTGATCGGGTCATTGTCGATGCGGATACGACGGGCGTCGGATCCGCGCTCGATGTATCGGTCGCCATCTTTGACGCTCTTGAACGCCTGGTCGTCAACAACGACGACCGGGCCCATAACGACTTGGACTCGCGGGTGGATTGGATCACACGGCACGACTCACCGAGCTACTACCTCGTCGTCACGCACTCGGCGTTCGCTCCGGAGGGTCGGTTTACGGGCAGCTACCGCATCGACGTGCAGGTGACAAGTGGGAGCACGGTGCCCGCACCCGTCGGGCAACGACTCTTGCTCGACTTTTCCGGTGGATTCGTCGATTCGCCGACGCTCGGCACAGTCAGCATCGATCCCTTCAGCGCCGCAGCCATCTCCGACGTTTACAGAGGTCAGGACGAGGCACTCAAGGAGGCGATCCGCCGGAGCGTCGAGCAGAACTTCGAGCGATTCAACATCACGGTGTTGACCAGCGATGATCCGCCGCCCGGTATCGGCGTCCCGTTGTCGACGATCTTTTTCGGTGGATTTAACTCCTCGACGTTCGGTATCGCCGAAGATGTGGACCTCTACAACACCGATTGCTGTGACGACGCCATTGTCTATGCGGAGTCGTTTGCACCGAACGTCTTCTCCCGGACACCGACAGTAGCCGAGTTGGGTATCGCAATCGGCAACATCGCGGCCCATGAAGCCGGCCACCTGCTCGGGCTCAACCATGTGGATGACGATCGCGCACTGATGGACGACCAATCAGCGGCCGACGTGTTTCTGATGGATCAGGAGTTCATCGAAGCGCTGCTCTCGACGGACATCATGCCGATCGGAACGCAGGATGCCGTTCTACTGTTGACCGAAACCGTGGATCTGAGGAGTCCATTCTAGTGCTCTGTCAGCCGTGTATTGATGGGCGTCCCACGCGCGCTCCCTTACGGTCGCGGTACGGAACCGCGTTACGGGCATCCAGATCCGTACCGCGACCGTTAGGGAGCGGCCGCCACGCAACCCGTCAACACAGCATTGACAGAGCACTAGAGCTCCGATACGCATCATTCGATGGGGCCGTTTGAACCGTACCGCGACCGTCAGGGAGCGGATGCTGGAGCGCTGCTAATACTGTAGTCAACCGCTTCCTAACGGGCGCGGTACGGATTACACCTCGATTCAGGTGTGTCGCAACACGAGGGTTCTTCCTTGAGAGAACCCAACCGGCTGCGCTCGGACGCAGCCGCTGCCAAGTCCGATCCGTTGATCGGCGTTCGCGTCTAATCCCAGACGATAGGAACCCGGCGTATCACGCCGGTTGACCCGGAGGGGAATTCAATATGCCACCCTTGTATGCCCATTGCCCGCACTGCGCGTTCCCGGTCGTGGTTCGCGGGAACGAACGCAACCTGCTGCGCCGATGTCGCCAGTGTGGGGAAGCGTATGCGCCAGGTGCACCCTCGGGCGCCGGCGATCCCAATAGCCAATCCTCGCCAGCCGGTCGAGCACGCCCCATGCGAACGCTGCGCCGCCTGTTCGCAAAGCACCGGGCACCACAACGGCGTTAGCGTACACTCCGTTTCTGTGTAGCGGCCGCTCCCCGTGGCGGCCGTAGGAGGCGGAGCACGCGTGCCCCATCCTCGGGGTACTCCCCAAGGGTGGGGGACGGACCTTGCGGCGGAAGGGAGTCGCAGGTGTCCATGTCACCGCGCCGTTCATGCGTGCCGCACGCAACGGGCGCCGAGCGTGTTGTGACGCTACGAATCCGCGCGGGCTAAAGCCCGCAGCTCGGCGGGAGCCTCGCCCTCCCGCGTAGTCGTCGTGGACACGCCTTCGCAGCCCGAGCGGCAGTGGAAATCAAGATTGTGTTCTTGGAATGTCTTCGCCGCCGGGATCGCGGACGTTGCTGGTCCTTCGAAAAACGGAAGAAAGATCGTCGACTGACAATTCACCGCGGGCGACCTGCAAGATCGTGCTATACATCTCGTCTTCGGTGAACGCGGGTGCAACCCCATGGTGGAGCAGGAATGTTAGAGCAGCCACGAGACCCGCCCTCTTGTTCCCGTCCATAAACGGGTGAGCGCTAACGATGAAGAAACAGTACGCAGCCGCCTTGTCGAAAACGGTGGGGAATCGTTCCACGCCAAAAACGGTTGTCTTGGGCTGCGCAACACACGATTCGAGCGCAGCATGATCCCGGATGCCCGATTTACCGCCGATGAGACCGATAATCCGATCGTGCAACTCGATAAGCTCTTGCTCCGAGAGATAGGCGGGGTTCTCCAAAGGCGCTCAGTCCGCAAGTCTTCGCAGCAGGTTACCGCAGTGAGTCATTGCGTACTCGATGCCGCGATCCACCCGCGTTGGTTTGCACCATAACGGCCTGGGACGCAGCGGTTCCACCGTGTTTGTCGTATTAAAGGTGGGGTCGATCAATCCCGCGCAGTCGCCGGGTGTAGCCGCGCCAATGCAGCTCAATAGAGAATCATCTGCCAACGGCTGGGCATGCACACCTATCACGATCGGCTCCTTTCGCGTAGGTATTCTAGCAAAGTATCCGGCCATAGGCTACGAGCTCGGTCCAGCACCTGCTGGATATCGGTTTCCTCGAGCTGGCGATTCACTTCGGCGTTGTTCACATCCAAACGTACGCGGACACCATATCCTGTGTGTTCCTCTTTAACAGTCCCAATAGGTAGTCGCGTCGCCTTGGTTAGCGAGACCGGTTCAACAAGGATCTGGTGATTGTGGAACTCATCGCGATAAGTGCATTTAGATTGCCCGCCTACCAGTTTGGCGTTGGCGAATACGCCTTGGCGAGTGAGGATCTCGTTGGATGGCGCCTCACCGGTGGTGAAAACTAGCTCGCGCACCAGGCCCACCCGCATGACGCCGTGCCCCGGAAGGATGCTAAAAAACAAGCGATGAATATCAACAAAGTCATCCAAGTAAGTCGCTTCAAGGCCCGTCTCATTGATCGGATCCGGCAGCACGAGTGGGAAGGCGTAGACCGGTCCCCGATTGGTCAGGACAAAGGTAGCGGCGATGTGAGCGGGTCCCTGGACGTCAGGCGTGCGCCGGAACTCCTTCGATATCTTGAACTCCGTGTCGCTAGCCACGAGCCGTCCGAAGAGGTTCCCCCAGCGCTCGCGCGCCTCCTCGTAGAACATGTTCAATCGGGTTCGCTCATCCGGGATGCTAACAGGCGGGTAGGCGTCGAGCCCGATCTCCACGACATGGTAGCATAGGTCGTTGACGCTCGGTGATAACGGTTCCACGATGAGCCTCTGTGGTGTTTGGTCCTGCGGTAAACTGACGGCACGGCATCATACGTCGGTGCGCCACGCCGGGCAAGGCTCCCTAGGCATCCCGATGCCCCGCGTCATGGCGGATGACGATTCGGTCGGTCGATCTGGCACAGCGACCTCTCTTGGGGCACAATCTCGGGTAGGTGGTCGGCGTAGCTACAGAGAGAGCGTCGCGTATGATCCTCGGATACAACACCAACGGTTTTTCGGACCACCGATTGGCCGATGCACTGACGATCCTGATCGAGATCGGCTACCGCAGCGCCGCGATCACGTTGGAACCTCACCATCTGGATCCGCCGGATCGTCGCGGTGGGGAACGTGCCGTGCAACTCATCAAGCCGATGTTGCGCGGTACCGGTCTGCGGACAACGATCGAGACGGGGTCGAGATACCTACTCGACCCGCGACGCAAGCACCAGCCGACCTTGATCAGCGCCACCGCCGCCGACCGCGGGCGACGCATCGAGTTTCTCGAGGCTTCGATTGACGTGGCAGCCGGGATCGGTGCCGACAGCGTTTCGCTCTGGTCCGGCTCCCCCGACGACGACGCCTCCGACGACGAACTCTTCGAGCGTCTCAGCGCCGGTCTGGAGGAGCTGCTGAGCTATGCTCAGACGCGCGACGTCCGTCTTAGTTTCGAACCCGAGCCGGGCATGTTGATCGATACGATGGCCAAGTTCGAACGCTTGCACGCGAGCATGAACCACCCATGGCTGGGCTTGACGCTCGACGTCGGCCACGTCCACTGCCTCGACGACGGCGATTGCGCGCAGCATGTACAACGCTGGCGGGACGTGCTCTGGAACGTCCACATCGAAGACATGCGGCGCGGGCTTCACGAGCATCTGATGTTCGGCGATGGCGACATGGATTTTGGGAGCGTCTTCGACGCGCTGCGCCAGATCGATTACACAGGCCCGATCCACGTCGAGCTGCCGCGTCACAGCCACAACGCCGTCGAGACGGCTCGACGAGCCTACGAGTTTCTATCTCGCTTCTTGAACTGATCCGCGCGACACACCGATCCGCGGATTCGCACGCGACGAAGCACCAGTGCTCGGTCAACGCTGACCTGAGGAGGCTCTCAGTGTGGCACAGCGGCCCTCCGCTGTGTCCGGGCAGACACCCAGCCGAGGGCGGCTGGGCTACACTGAGGGCGCCTCGGCCACAAACGGCTCAGCCAACTCGTCGGAACAGGCGTGGCAGAGCGCTAGCAACCGCTTGAACTCGCGGCGGGTTTCGAGGATCATGCCCTACTGGTGGACGCAGGGAAACGGAGGACTTCCATGAAGATCGTGGTGGTTACAACGCTTGGCACGCTTGCCGTGCTGGCTGCCTGGGTTCCATACCATCATGGGACCGGGAGTGGAGCCAAGGAACCGGGCGCGCCGGTCCCATCGGGAGTGAACATGAAACAGCCGGACAGTGCCCAGATGTACTCGAAGAGTGGCTACGACATTACGCAGCTCACACGCAGCCGGATCGATGAGCTTGCGAAGGATCTCTCCCCACAGGAGCGGGAGATTCTGCTCAACCAGGATACGGAACGTCCGTTCTGCGGTGGATTGCTGGATGAGAAGGAGACCGGGAGCTACACCTGTCGCCTGTGCGGGTTGCCGCTGTTCGGTTCGGGCGCGAAATTCAAATCGGGCACCGGCTGGCCTAGCTTCTTCCAACCAGCCGACCCGGCGCACATCCACTATGAATCTGACAACAGCACGGGAACCGTTCGCACCGAGATTCAGTGTACGCGATGCCGCTCGCACCTTGGCCATGTGTTTGACGACGGCCCGCCGCCGACGGGCCGGCGCTATTGTCTCAACTCCGCCGCTCTGCGTTTCTATAAGGCCAACGCCAAGTTGCCACCCGAGTCACAACCGATCGACACCCAGACCGCTTACTTTGCCGGCGGTTGTTTCTGGGGTATTGAAGATCGCTTCCAGCAGGTGCCCGGTGTTGTCGATGCCGTATCGGGTTACATGGGCGGTGCGGCCCCGAATCCGACCTACAAGCAGGTGTGCTCAGGAGAGAGCGGACACGCCGAAACGGTTCGGGTTACTTACGATCCGAAGCAGGTTACCTATCCGGCGCTGCTGGAGTCGTTCTTCAAGTTTCACGACGCCACGCAACTCAACCGCCAAGGCCCCGACATTGGCACGCAATATCGCTCGGCTATCTTCGCCTCGAATGACGAACAGTCGAAGGTGGCCAAAGAGCACATCGACAAACTTCAGCGGAGCGACGACCTCCGCGGCCGAAAAGTAGTTACGCAGGTGGAGTCCGCCGAGCGTTTCTACGAGGCCGAGGAGTACCACCAGGACTACCACGCCAAACACGGCGGATCATGCGCCTTGCCCACCAACTAAGCCCAGCGCGGACGCCTTCTTGCTATGTACCGTTGCTGCGATCCGTATAGAGTTCGTGGGTAAGCGTGAACCCGGTCTGACGAACGTGTGGTGTGTATGGTACTGTTGATCCGAGCCCCAAGCGCGAGCGCGGGGTGCTCACGCGTCGCTTGTATTCCAGCCACGTATCCATGAAGAGGCTGTTCGTTGTCAAGGACTGTTTCGCATTTTGAGCGTCTCCGGTTGGCGTCAGCCCCCTTTCCGGAAGGGATGGAAGCCGAGGGGTTTGGGGGCGAGTAGCCCCCAAGGGAACGGTGATGGCACACCGGTCCCCGGTACCGTCTCCATCAAGAACGAACCGCGTTCCACGTATCCATTCGGACTCCACCAGACGGACGAGGCGAACGCGTCGCGCCGGCGGGTCCCACTGTGTCGCATTCGAGCGGCGGCTCACGTAGGGCGACGGCGTTGTTGTCGGGAGCGACCCCGACTCACGCCAACTCTGCTTCAGCCTGCGACGCTCGATGCAGCCTTGCGACCGCTTGGCGACTCGGGTGCCGGGGTGACCGTACCGACTTGGTGCGACGCGTCAGCCACCGACACCGCAACATAACGGAACGCTTCGTCTCTGATCAACAACGTAAACGCATCCTCCAACATCCGCCTGGCCACGGATATGATCGCGGTGGCTTTGTTCTTCTTTTGTTCCACACGATCGAACAGGTGGCGATACACCGGCACGCGGGGAACGGCCATCCAAGCCGCCTCGCCCAACACGGCCCGCAAGTGTGTCGAGCCACGATGGCTGATCCCACCCGAATAATGCTTCTGGTTGCTGTCACGGACGACCGGGACGAGCCCCGCGTCATTGGCCACCGCCGCTCGACTGCGAAAACGCTTCAGGTTGCCCAGTTCCGCGAGGATGGTCAGGGCGGTGATCAGGCCGATGCCCGGCATGGTCATCAGCAGGGCCGCCGCCTTGCTCCAGCGCGGGCGACGCATCAGCTCTTTCAACGACACCGTCGATTCGTCCACCGCTCGATGCATCTGGTCCATGGTCTCCAGGTAGCTGTCGAGAATCGTGCGCCCGGCTTCGTCGAGATCGAGTTGACCCAGGAACGCCCGCCCGGCTTTGGTGAACATATCAGCCGTGGGCGCCAGGATTCCCCGACGATACTCACCAAACCGCGCACCCAAGCACGCGCTGAATTGATCGGAACAAAACCCGCATAGCACCCACGAAAACCACGGCCGTGCCATTCGTAGGTGTATCCTTTACCGTTCCTGCGCCGCTCGAGCCGTTTGGGAAACATCACGTCCTTGCCGTAGAGTTACGCTCCCTCCACAACAAGCGTGACACAAAAACACGCCGGGGCAACCGAGTAGGTCGTGACGACACAGCCTCCCGTACACACTCACCGCACGCATCACCAGAGCCGTTTCCGACTGCGAAAAGAGTGAAAAACAGTCAGAAGTGTTCCACTTGGGCTAGGCAAGAGGCAATAGTGGCGACCCTTGTTTCCTCTTGCCTTGTTGCCCGATGCCTTGGGCTGAGCTGAGGCCTGAGGGCTTCTTACACACGCTTTGAGCGAGCCTCGTGCTCGCCCGGTCCCCACGCGCGGCAGGGCCGACCACGGCGGAGAGGTCAGGCCCCGCTGCTCGCCGCCAACGCCTTCTCGATTTGCTTGATGACCTTTTCGTCCGTCGGAAGCATGCGTGGATCCCACTTGGCCAACACGGTGCCGTCCCGACCGACCAGGTACTTCTGGAAGTTCCAGGCAACCTCACCGGCAATGGCTTCATGGGGATGGTTGGTGAGATACTGGTACAGCGGGATCTGGTCGTCGCCCTTCACGGAGACCTTGGCGAACACGTCGAACGTGACCTTCTTGCGGGTCCGGCAGAACTTTTTGATTTCCTTGTTGGTTCCCGGTTCCTGTTGCCCGAAGTTGTTGGCCGGGAACGCGAGAACGCGAAGACCTTGACCTTTGTACTTCTTGTAGATCGACTCCAGACCGGAGTACGTTTTGTTGGTGAGTCCTCACTTGCTGGCGACGTTGACGATCAGCAATACATCACCCTTGTACTTTTCCAGCTTCACGTCGTCTCCGTCAATACCCGTAACCGTAAAGTCATAGACGGACGAAGGCGCGGCGGGCTTGGGCGCCGCGGGTGTGGCCGCATCCGTCCGCGCCCCCGCCATGCCCAAGACCAGCGTACCTGTGGAGACAACCGCAAGTGCAAGCAAGTTCATAATAATACCTCCGCCTTTGATTATCATCCTCGCCACAAAAACCCGAACCACCATGATCGGCCCAACTCGCCGAATGTCAACCTCTCCCCGACCAGGCGGGCGGGGGTCCGCGACGGTTTAGGCGGCGCGGCTCGGAGCGCCAAGCGCAAGCGCGGGGTCTAACCAATCCCAGCGTCGCACTACACAACCCGCTCGCTCACGCCTTGCTGTTACCCACATCTTCCGACCAGGCGTACCCGGATCGGGCAATACGTCCTGTGTCTCCTTGTCCCTACGGGATGACGGCCCCGCCGATTCTACGGGATGACGGCCCCGCCGATTCTGTCACGCCGGCGAGGCGCGGGTGCATCCCCCTCTGGGGGGCAGGGTGTGAGGATCTGTGTCCCACTGTACGCGATCGTGCCTGTGGCACACCCGCCCTCGGATGTGAATGCAGCGGCGGAGGCCGCCCAGCCGATGGCGGCTGGGCTACACGCGCCGCACGCACAACAATCGCCACCTTTTCTGGGATGCACCCGCGAGGCGGCGAGGCGCGTGGGCGGCTGCTCCGCTTTGACAACGCGGCGTCGTGCGCGTAGGCTACCGGGTGCACTTGGTCCTCGGTGGATCAAGTGGATCAAGGAAACCCCGGGCTGGAGATAGATGCCATGGCGCACCAACTACCCTCTCTACCGTATGCGTTCGATGCCCTTGAGCCGCACATCGATGCGAAAACGATGGAGATTCACCACGACAAACACCATGCGGCTTACGTGAACAAGCTCAACGCCGCGTTGGGTGGTCACGCGGACCTCGAAGCCAAGAGCGTCGAGGAACTCCTTCGCGACCTCAACGCGATCCCCGAGTCCATCCGCGGCGCGGTCAGGAACCATGGCGGCGGGCACCACAACCATACGCTCTTCTGGAACAACATGAGTGCGTCGGGCGGTGGTGAACCGGATGGAGCCCTGGCGAGTGCCATGGGCACAACCTTCGGCGGGTTCGAGGAGTTCAAGTCGAAGTTCGGCGCAGCCGCTGCGGGGCGATTCGGCAGCGGATGGGCCTGGCTTTGCGTGGATGGCGGTGGGAAGCTCGTCATCAAGGATTACCCGAACCAGGATAGCCCGCTGTCGGAAGGTCTGACGCCGATTCTCGGGCTCGACGTCTGGGAGCACGCGTACTACCTGAAGTACCAGAACCGCAGGCCCGACTACGTCGCGGCGTTCTGGAACGTCGTCCATTGGAAGGACGTGGCAGCGCGCTTCGCAAGTGCGACATAAGCGCTGATGGGCGGCGAAGATCCGGTTTGGACGCGGGAGCTGCTGGATTCCCCGCACAATGCGCCGGACAAAGCGCAGCGCGTTCGGCGCATGTTCAACGCCATCGCGCCGCGTTACGAGTGGATCAACACGGTCTTTAGTGCCGGGCGGGACGCCGGCTGGCGGCGCACGGCCGTTGGGCTTGCTGATGTGCGCTGCGACGACGACGTGCTCGACATCGCATGCGGCACGGGAGATTTCGCCCGATCGTTGGCGGTCGCCGGTCCGCGTCTGGTGGTCGGCAGCGACTTTGCCCATGAGATGTTGCTCCGTGGCGCGAACCGGCCGGGCTTTGGGACGCATTGGTGTGAAGGCGACGCGCTGAATCTCCCGTTTGCCTCGGGGAGCTT
>JADFOB010000260.1 GCA_022563055.1 Planctomycetota bacterium | reverse complement strand
GGGATGCACCCCCATCCTTCCATAACCGAGCGGGCGTGTTGCCGTGCCCCGCGTCTTTTGCTAGGCTTCTCCCGTGATTCTAATCATCGATAACTACGACTCGTTCACGTACAACTTGGTTCAGGCGATCGGGGAGTTGCAACCGGACCACGAGATCAAGGTCGTTCGCAACGATGTAGCCACCGTGGCGGAGGTCGAGGCGTGGGATCCCAAGTGGATCGTCCTGTCGCCCGGACCGTGTACGCCCAACGAAGCGGGGATCAGCGTCGAGCTCATCACCCACTACGCGGGCAAGGCGTCACCCCTCAACGTGCCCATCCTGGGAGTTTGCCTTGGTCATCAGTGCATCGGCCAAGCGTTCGGCGCCAAGATCATCCGAGCACCGCGCCTGATGCACGGTAAGACGAGTCCGATCCATCACGTCGGAACAGGGCCTTACTACGGACTGTCCAACCCCTTCATCGCGACGCGATATCATTCGTTGACCATAGACCGTGCCACGCTGCCCGACGTCTTCGAGGTGACAGCCTGGACCGATCGCGACGAACTGATGGGCATCCGCCATAAGACCCTGCCGATCGAAGGCTTCCAGTTTCACCCCGAGAGCTTCCTCACCGTCGAGGGTAACCGCCTGATTGCCAACTTCCTTTCGAAGCGCTGAAGAAGATCGCCGTTCCCACACCAGAGTTACTCCGCGTGGTGAAGCGGCAAGATGGGGCGTAACGCAGAGCCGATGCCGCTTTGCACGGCGGCTAGGAGTGTTCCGTCTTGGATGATCCGCCAGACCGCGCGAATACGACCGTCCAGTGTGCAATCTTCCGTAATGGGTTCGGCGACTTTACGAATGGCGATGTAGGCTGCTCCGGTGCCTTGACCGAGCGAAGCCGCTATCTCGCGGCGGCGCTTTGGCGCGGTTTGCGCCTTGAAGCGGTCAGCCTCCTCCTGGGCCTTTTGCTCGGTGGGCAGCGTGGTGGCCGCTCCCTCACGGTCGCGGTACGGATCCGGATTCGGAGAGATGCCCATGCCCACACGCCACTCGATCGCCTGCGCGGCGCAAAGGAGCTCGATGGCTAGCGCCGCCTGTGTGTTACTCAGCACGGTTCCGAGTTTACGTGCGGCGATCGTGGCCATGGCTACATGGTCCTCGGAGTTGGCGGATGTCGGAATCGAATCCACCGACGCGGGGTGAGTAAGCACCTTGTTCTCGGACACCAGGCTGGCTGCGCAGTACTGCGCCACCATGTAGCCCGAGTTCACGCCGCGATTGGGGATCAAGTTACACGGAAGATTTCGGTTCTTGCTGCCGTCAAGCAGCATCTGTGTCCGGCGTTCGGAGATGTTGGCTATTTCCGCCACGGCGATGGCGAGGAAGTCCGCTGCCAAGCCGATCGGTTGACCATGGAAGTTACCGGCTGAGAAAGCCTGTTCGTCCCTCACCGTAGCACACCCGCCCTCGGGTGCGGGTTCGGGTTTGCCTCCGGGAAACTGCAAGTCCCATGGCTTTCGTCCTGGGAAGAACAGTGGATTGTCCGTTGCGGCATTGATCTCCTGCTCGACGACCATGCGTGCGTAGGCGATGGTATCCCTGCTGGCACCGTGCACCTGGGGCGCACAGCGCAACGAGTACGCATCTTGCACGTCGCGGGATCGCTCGACGCAAT
The DNA here is from genome assembly GCA_022563055.1 of Planctomycetota bacterium. Next base: position 1,118 of record JADFOB010000260.1, on the reverse strand, counting down.
CACTGCCGGCAAGCAGGGAACGCAGGTTGGCGGCGCTGTCGATCTGCCCGCGCTGTCCACGCGCCAGGTGGACAATCTCATCGAGACCGCGGGTTCTTCCGCAGAGGGCTTCGTAGTTGAGGGCAGCCGCAATGTCGGCAACACCGGCCGTCACCTCGGCGTCCGCAACCGCCAGCGCCAATCCGGCGGTGGCGAAGGTGGCGCCATTCACCAGCGCAAGCCCTTCTTTGTAGCTTGGCGTGTAGAATGGCTCACCATCCTCCTCGTCCAGCTCTCCCGCCGCAGTCTCCCGCAAGTCGTGTAGCAGATCCGTTCCGGCGGAGCGGATGGCCGGCGTGGAGGAGTCCATGTCGGCGCGACTCTTGACGACGTAGTATCGCCCTTCTCCGAGCAGGACGGAAAACAGGTGGGCGAGCGGGCACAGGTCACCGCTCGATCCGACCGATCCGCGTAGTGGGACGAGCGGAACGATGCCACCGTGGAGCATGGCCTTGATGTAGGCGAGCACGAGGAGCCGTACGCCGGAGTTCCCTTTGAGGAAGGTGTTCAGACGCAGTACGAGCGCACCACGAACGACCTCGGCGGGGAAGTAGTTCGCCAGGTCCAGCTCGTTGGTGTTGTCGCCGACACCCGTGGCATGGCTGAGCAGAATGTTCTTCTGAAGGGTTTTGAGCTGACCACTGGAGATTGCGATGTTCTTGAACTCTCCAAAGCCGGTCGTCACGCCGTAAACAAGTGGTAAGGCAGGATCTCCGCCTGCATCTTTCTTGGAAGCCTCCCAGGCCGCTACATACTCCCTGGCGATCTGTTCGATCTGATCGCGACACCGCTTGACTCGCTTGAGGGCATCGGGCGCACATCGAACCTCGACGGTGGGATCGCGTGCAACGCGGACGAAATCCTGTAGGGTCAGTTCCGATCCGTTCAACGTTACATGGGCGGCGGCGTCCAAGCTCATGGCGACTCCTCTGATTCCGCCAACATGCGTCGCACCGCCGCAACAAGGTCACTGCGAGGAACTTCGATCTGTCCGGGGCGTTCTTTGATCCAATCCTTTCGTTCTTTGAGCTTGGCGGAGCCGGCGCGACCCTTGTTAAGGTTCTTGAGCGTCACGATGC